>JBAVPH010000175.1:0-12156 GCA_049692855.1 Candidatus Babeliales bacterium
ATATAAAGTCTATTGTTGAATTTGACAATATTGTTACAAAAAATTCAGGATTCGTGATTGTCGACTTTTATGCTGATTATTGTCCATCATGTCTTCAAATGTTGCCAGTCATTGATGCGGTATCACAAGAATTTAACAAAAAGGCGACATTTGTAAAAATTGATGTTGAAGTTTCTGAAGAATTAGTTAAAAAATTATTTGTTCACAAGGTTCCTTGTTTGCTTGTTTTTCAAAATGGGCAGTTAGTAGCTCGGTATAATAAGGCTATGACCAAAAAAGAATTATCGACTCTTTTAGAGCAATTAATAAGCTAGAAACACAAAATCAGTTTTTTAAACTATTTTTATTTACCAGATTCTTTTTTTATAAGTTAAAATTAACTATTTTTTAGTTTTTTTTACGTTTCAAATATTGCAATTTGAAACAAATAAAGAGTATTATTAGGAATGATTATTTTATAGAAAAAATTAAAAAATAGGTTTAAGGAGCGGACATGAGTCCCAATTCATGTGTTAAAGACCAAAAAATTGTATTGATAATAATTTTATTAATACCAATGCAATTAATTGGTAAGATTCGAGTTGGGGAATATGGTGATATTATTGAGCAAGTTAAAAACAAAAAAAATGGCTCTATTATTGATTATGTGACTATTTATCCGCAAGAAAATGCTGATTCTAAACAAAAAATATCACGCAACGGCATATTAATTAGACAGAAAAATGCAAAAGCAACCATTTTATTATGTCATGGTTTTATGTGTGATAAATACGATGTTGGTTTTCTTCGTCATCTGCTATCTAAAGGAAATTTGTTTAATTTTATGAGTTTTGATTTTAGGGCACATGGCGAAAATAGCGTAAGTCAATGTTGCACCTTTGGCCATGATGAGGCATATGATGTCATAACTGCAGCCCATTTTATCAAGAATCATCCACATTTAAAGAACAAACCACTATTTGTTTATGCTTTTTCAATGGGAGCAGTTGCAGCAATAGAAGCGCAGGCAAAAGACAATTCTTTGTTTAAAGCAATGGTGTTGGATTGTCCGTTTGATTCAAGTGAAAATTTGATTAAAAAAGGCCTGCAAAATTTAAAATTTTCATTATTTGGTTATGAATTTGATGTGCCAGGACGTAGTTTTTTAGAAAAATATGCATTTCATCCCTATGTACAATCACTTGTCAAAATAATACTCAAAGCAGTTGCAAATTTGAATACATACAATATTCAGACATATGTTTATCCTCTTCATCCAGCTGAATCTATCAAAAAAATATCCATTCCTTGTTTTTTTATTCATTGTAAAAACGATCAAATAGTACCAACACAGGCCGTTGAATCAGTGTATAAAGGAGCTGCAGGTTATAAAAGATTATGGTTGACAAATGGCCGTCGTCATTTTGATTCATTTTTTTACGATCCAGAAATATATACTGAGCGAGTACAAAAATTTTTTAATCAAGTAATGAGTGGTGAGTTATTTGCTAAGCAAAAAGAAAAAGTTGTTAAGGATAAAGATGATCCTATAACAGCAATATTAAAGAAAAAAGAAGAAAATATAAAAAAAGGAGAAAATAATGAAGCTTCGGTGTCTTAATCTTATGTTATTAGTGAAATTATTGATTACGCTATCTATTATTGCTCCCTGGATAGAGGCAAAGGAGATAACAATTAAGTCTGCAAGTAATTTTGATGAGGCTGTTGTTCGCCATAGTTATGCATTGGTTATGGTATATGAATTTGATAGGGAAATAAAGAAGAACAATGAGCTTAAAAGACAAATAGAAGGTCTTGAGAATATGTTTAATGATTTAAGTAAAAGATATAAGTATGAAGAAGGGGGACTTCTATTTTTAAAAGTAAATAAAGCGAAAAATGATCTTAATATGATTACCCGAGATTTAGAAGTTAAACAAATACCAGCATTTTTTTTGTTTGAAGATGGTAAATTAATTAAAGAGGGGGGAAGGCCAGTTTCACTCGTTGGATTTGTTAGTCGTGATGATTTAGAGGAATTCATTAATTCCTATGTAGGCGATGATTTAGAAGAAACCATAAAAAGTAAAGAAAAAAATAGAGAAAGACGAATCGAAGAAGCAGAAGAAGAATCTTATGCCGCTCCTTATTATTCAGATCCTTATTTATATGGTTTTTATCCTTGGGGATATTATCCATATTATTACCCATATTACTATCCGTATGGTTTTGGCACTTCTTTTGGTGGTGGTTATTATGGTCGTCGATATTATGGTGGTCGCGGGCGTCGACACTATAGTGGACATCGTGGTTCACGAGGAACTGGTGGACGATCAATTGGAAGAAGGCCAGGTGGTATACGGAGGGGAACTGGAATGTCTGGTAGAGGTATGCAACGCGGTGGGATGAGAGCGGGGGGTAGTGCTACACGTGCTCGTGGAATGAGAACTGGCGGCGGTATGGGTATGCGAGGAGGTATGCGCTCCGGCGGCATGATGCGCGGTGGCGGAGGAATGAGGTCTGGAGGCATGAGAGGCGGTGGCGGAAGACATCGTTAAGCTCTGATTATGCTGAAAGATTTCTTTTAAGAGTAGAGCTTTTATGGTAGTCTTTCATATAAATTATTAACTAATTGCGCATTAAAGGGGTTGCATGGTTACCATTAACGCGAGTAGCAAAAAATTGTTTGAAATAGATGCAGAAGCGTATGCATATACTCTTCTGGAAGGATTTGCTTTTTCGAAACAATTGAAAGAAATTTCGACACAATTTTTTCCAGATTTAGAAAAGCTTATGAAAAAAAGTGGTTTTACCGGGAAAAAAGAAGATATCTTAATTGTACCACTAGTATTAAATGACAAAATTGCACATTGTTTTTTTGTTGGTATTGGTGCAAAAGAGGATAGAGAAATTACGATGGAGCATTATCGTCGAATATTAGGTCAATTAGTGAAACAGGTAGTAAAACATCATTGCCGCACATTGGCATTGCAATTACCATCAAATACATTTTTTAGCTTAACCACTGAAGAACTTGCTGACCAGACAACGAGTATCTTAATGATGGCTACTTATCAATTTACTGATTATATTACCGATAAAGAACGCAAAAAAGTAAAACTTGATGAGATAGTGCTCCGCTCAGAGGAAAAAAATAAAAAAGCAGTTGGAGAGGGAATAAAAATTGGTCAAATAGTAGGTACTGCAGTAAATAAGGCACGTCACTTAATAGATTTACCTCCCTCAATGGTAACTCCGCAATATTTTGCTGAAAAAGCAAAAGAAGTAGCAAAAAAATATGGATTAAAAGTTACCATTTTTGAAAAAAAACAAATTGAGGAATTTGGCATGGGAGGTCTTCTTGCGGTAGCGCAGGGTTCAGACATAGGTCCTCGATTAGTTATTCTTGAGTATCAACCAAAAAAGAAAACGGCACCGACGTTGGCATTTGTTGGGAAAGGAGTAACATTTGATTCAGGGGGGTTGAGTTTAAAGACACCAATTCATATGGAGACAATGAAAGAAGATATGTCAGGAGCGGCCGCTGTTTTTGCAAGTATGCAAGCATTAGCCCAATTAAAACCATCAGTTCATGTCGTGGGTATAATGCCATTAGCGGAAAATTTACCTGATAGCAAATCAGTAAAACCGGGTGATATTGTTCAATTTTACAATGGAAAAACTGCTGAAATAAAAAATACTGATGCAGAGGGACGCCTTATTTTAGCAGATGCATTGGCATATGCAGTAAAACAATATAAACCAGATGCAATCATTGATATTGCAACATTAACGGGTGCTTGTGCTTACTCCTTAGGGCCCTTTTATTCAGGACTTTTTAGTCAACACGATGATTTAGTAAATCAAATTTCTCAAGCAGCATCTTATTCTGGTGATAAGGTATGGCGTTTACCAATGGGTGAAGATTATAAAAAAGCTATTCAATCTTCGGTTGCTGATATTTGTAATATTGGTAGTAAAAAAATTATGGCCGGCGCAACAACAGCTGCCCATTTTTTACAACATTTTGTTGCAGATGTCCCATGGGTACATCTTGATATTGCTGGTACTGCTTTTAATGTTCCTGATATTTCTTATTATCGGGAAGGAGCAACAGGGGTAGGAGTTCGTTTATTAATTGAGCTGGCAATGCATTGGCAATAAAAATATAAAAATTATCATTTAAGTAATTGTCTTTTGCTTGTTATTTGTCATTTCTTCGCATAATTGTTTATTATAGCAAATCTTTTTTAGTTTGATTGAGAATATTGCATAATAAAGAATATAAATATTATCCTATATAATATATTAACAAATTAATAAAAAGGAAAAAGAGAGTAGTATAATGCAAATAAGCAAAAAAAATATTTTTTTTCTGACAATAATAATAACAAATTGGGCTATCGGAATTACAGAAACAAACATTGAGATCTCAAACAAAATTATGAGTGCTCATGTAAATATTATGAATGCATCTTCCGACACCAATCTTGTTGAGACCAGACTAAAAAACTGGAATAAGGTACTAGACGAATTTAAACAGTATGTTTATCAAAATGCTGTAGCGAATGCTGTGCTTAAAAATACGGCTGACTTAGTTAACCAAATTGGAAAACAATTATTCAACATGAATACGAATCAATTATTGTTAAATGAAGAACAGCTAATAAAAGCCAAGGATAAACTTGAAAAAGAAACATTTTGGTACAAGAAAGAACAAAAAGAAGATACTAAAAAATTACTTTTAATAGTAATAGATCTTCTTCAAAAAACGATAAACAATTTAAAAGAAAAAAAAGAGTCTTCTCCAAAAGTAACTCTTGTTAATAAACAAAAAAAATTAATATCGCTTGAAATGATGGGGCGTTTAGGGTTATGTAAAGTACAACCATGTATGCTTAATTTGGGAGCTAAAAATGGTTTAAATAGAGTGTTATTACAAATGAATATGGCAAAACAAATAGAAGCGCGCTGTGGGGGTCTTTCATTAATTAATATATTATGGACAAAGAAATATGAAGAAAGTGGTAATACCAATGATTTAACTTATTTGCATAACCCAGGCAATGTGCAAAAAGTTTTAAATGAAATTGGTTGTGGAAACTGGGTTGATATAAAAGCTGTTAAGGACTATATAAATAGTGCTAAGGCTAAAGGATATGAGGTTTCTAATATAGATGCGATCAGTAGTATTTTAGCATTAGACAAAAATTTAGCTGAGTTTTTATTTAAAGAAGAAGTTAATACCGGTCAGAAAATAAAAAATAAAGTAAAAAAAGGGTTTATGCAAGATCATTTCTTTTACGGTATTATTATCGGCGATGAAGAAATACGAATGAGCGGTGTTGGTCATTATTTTGCTTTTGTTATTATCAAAAAGGAGAATGACATACAATATATTGTTATAGATTCGTTAACCGATGCAAATCATTTAGAGCCCGATAGCTATAGGCGCCGTCGTATTCATTACTTGATTACCCAATTAGAAACCGGAAAAGCAACAAACTTGATACCATTTACTAGATTTCAACCAATGGTAGCTGACACAAAAATTTTTATAGATAAAAAATTAAATAAAGTTACAGAAGATAAGAAATTACTAGATCAAGGGATACTAAATAAAGAATCATTTATCGAAAACAATAAGGATGATTTAAAAAATATATTAGACCAGATAAAACAGTATCGCATGTTAACCGAAAATTCTAAAGCGTTGCAAGAAGAAAAACAGCTAGTTGATGGCTTGATGAAGTTATTTCAATAATTCTTAAATTTATCAGTAATATTTCCAATTGGCATTAACAGGAAATTTTATCACATTTCAAGAAGAAGAAAAAGAGTTAATGTGAATGATGATAGAATAGTTTTTTTGTGCAATTTATTCAGCAGTAGCAGAAAATTCTGGGGTAAATGTATCATCAATATTTATATGTGGAACATAAATATTCTTCCATTCAGCAAGGGATATTGGAAAGTGGGGCAGTGCTAAAGCCAGCAAGGCGTGAGAGTATTGCCTAATTTCATATTGTGCACCTGCATCAAGACGCAATTTCATAAAATGCATTAATGAATGTAAGTTACAAGTAAAAATAAATTGTGTATAGGTGCATAAAGGCAATATTCCTCGTGCTAATTCTCGGCAAAGACCATTGTCAAGTAAGTATTCATATGCTTCAATACTTTTTTTAATAAGTTCTTGATACTGTTTTTTAAAAGTATCATTATCAAAGGATCCAATGGAGGCTTGTTTATTTTTGGTAT
Organism: Candidatus Babeliales bacterium; assembly: GCA_049692855.1. Lineage (GTDB taxonomy): Bacteria > Babelota > Babeliae > Babelales > Vermiphilaceae > JBAVPH01. The sequence continues at coordinate 6,241 of JBAVPH010000175.1, forward strand.
CTTGGTAGCGCCATTTTGGGGGAATATAAAATTCAAGTGGTGCTTTTACATAGCGATAACTTATTTCATTATAAGAGTTCATGCGATGACGCATCCATTGTCGAACAACAAAAAGAGGTGCCTTAATACGAAATGAGAGTTGATTGTGCTCAAATGGGCTTGTATGGTTATGTTCTAATAAAAATTTAATCAATTTTTTATCGCGTTCTTTTACGGTCGTGACAACCTTTCCATAGGAAACGCGTGCAGCATTTACTACATCAACATCAGAGCCAGATACGCGAACAAGGGCTACTGAACTTATCTCATCAACAAGAGGATCAATATGTTGATTAAAAAGAGGACAAGAAGCTTCAGAAATAGTTTGTTTTTGTATCATAGTGATTCCTTGCTATAGAAAGTTCTTTTGTGTTGTGTACCATATTAATGATAAGTCCTATTATAATAAAATTACAGACTAATGCTGTATTACCATAACTAATAAAGGGGAGCCCAATTCCTTTTGTTGGTACCAAATTAGTAGCAACTGCTATATTAATAATAGTCTGCAAGTTTATGATTAGGACAAATCCAAGTATTGAGTATGCTGCAAATTTATCTTGAATATTTTGGGCAATTCGTAAGCCAAAATATAAGAAAAGAATATACAGTGTTATTAAAAATAAACAACCAATAAATCCTGTTTCTTCGGCAATTATTGAAAAAATAAAATCGGTATGTTGCATAGGTAGATAAAAAAATTTTTGTTTTGACTGTGAAACTCCCATGCCAAGCCAATGACCAGAGCCAATGGCAATAAGAGACTGAATTATTTGAAAACCAGCTCCCTGTGGATCATGCCAAGGATTTAAAAAAACTAATAACCGCTGCAATCGGTAAGGGCGAGCAATAATGAGCAATAGAGCACTGATTCCTAAAGCTCCTGTGAACATGCTTACTTGTTTAAGATTAAGTTGGACAATAAAAAACATTAAAAGAGTAGTTAACAGAAGGGTAATAGTAAGGCCAAAATCTGGTTGCTTAAGTAAAATAAAACTAATTAAAAAAAGGATAAACAATAATAATGCGTAACTTTTAGATAATAAATGATTTATTTTTCTATGCTTATCTAAAAAATAAGCAAGAAATAAAGGAAGGGCTATTTTTAATAATTCACTTGGTTGAAAGGTGAAAGTTCCTATGTATAGCCAACGGCTTGCCCCATGGACCCGATAAGAAAAATAAGGAAATAGCGTAAGAGCAGTCAATGATAATGCAATAAGCAAAAAAAATGGGCTTAGTTTTTTTATAACCGATAGAGGGATAATACGTGCTATAAAAAAACAACAAAATCCAACAATAAGTCCAATAAATTGACGTTTAATAAAATAATATGGGCTACCAAATAGTTCAAGCGCGTAAATAGAGCTTGCTGAATAAATAAACAAGCACCCAATAATAATAAGAGTAGCAACTATAGTTAAAAAAATGTGGAGATCACTATGTAATTTGTTTTTTGAATAAAGCATATAGTATTATTATTTTTTTATTTTATTTCATTCTTTTTATTTTGATTGATAATATAATTATTTACAAGATTCTTAAAATAATTTCCTCGTTCTTGATAATTAGCAAATAAGTCAAAACTGCTACCGGCAGGTGAAAATAATAATACACTTCCTGGTCTTATTTGTTGTATTGCATCTGTAAAAGCATGATCAAGGTTAGTATATGCAGTTGCTGGCATTTCATATTCCTTGCAAAAATGGCTGAGACTTGTTGCTTCATTGCCAAAGCAGTAAATAAATGTAACATAATTTTTGAGTGATTTAATGAATTGCTTTCTCTTAATTCCTTTGCTCAATCCACCCAAAAATAGAAAAATGGGCTTTGATGATAATGTTTTTACTGCAGCAAAAGTCGAAGCAGGTGTTGTAGATTTTGAATCATTATAAAAATCTACGCCATTAATTTTTGCTACTTTTTCAAGACGATGCTCAGGGATCGTAAGCTTTTTTGTAAATTTTGGTAAATAAGAAAGAGGAAGGTTGAGAATGTCAAGAGCGCTGCAAACAATAAGCCAATTTTCTTGGAATGTAATAGACGGAAGTTTGTTTATTGTAATAAGAGAGCAAAAAATTCCATTTTTATATTTAAGGAGATAATTTTGATCAATAAAATAAAGACAATTATGTTCTTGTAATAATTTTAATTCTGAATTTGTTGGTCTATGGCTAGAAAAAAAAGAAAGATATTGCGGGTGAGGTTTATATTTTTTAATCTTTTGCAGTAAATTAAATGGGAGCAATGCTTTTTGTTTTGAATGTTGGTGAGTAATAATCCTATATTTTGCCTCAAAATAATTTTTTATAGAATCATGCCAATCAAGATGATTAGGATAAAAATTTGTCCAAATAGCAATATCAGGAGCAAATTTTTTGCAATAGGCTAATTGAAAACTTGAAACTTCAAGTAACGCAATATCGACAAAATTTTTTTGATTCAGCAGGGCAAGGGGAGGGGTGCCAATATTGCCGCCAATAACAATATTCATTCTATACTGAACAAGAAGTTGCCCTAGCAACTGCGTAATAGAAGTTTTGCCAACACTACCAGTAATGGCAATAATAGTTCTATTAAAATTTTGATAAAATAAATCAAGTTCATTCAACCATTTTTGTTGATATGTCGCATAATACCTTTTTATATCAATTCCTGGACTAGAAAAAAGAAATTGATTACAAGAAAAGAAATTATTTCGGCCCTTTGTCTCATCAATATATGTTACATTTCGTTTTGTTAAAAAATTTTGCTCTTGTTTACTAAGGATTTTTTTGTCCATTACCTGCAGCTGAAAGTTATCTTGACTAAAATAATCAATAGCAGACTTACCAGTTTCGCCTAGACCCCAAATACCGATGGTAGTTTTTTTCTTTTCCACTGCAGAATTTCCTCTTTAGCATGACTAAAAAAAAGCGTATACTTACATTAAAGCAAAAAGTAATTATTAAAAAATTGTACCAGAGATAAGCATGCCTGAAAAAAAAGTAAGCTTCAAAGATACATTAAATTTACCTCGTACCGATTTTCCAATCCGAGCTAATCCAAAAAAGAATGATCCAGAAATGATTAAACGTTGGGAAAAGGAAAATTTATTTGAAAAAACATTTTATCTCAACAAGGGCAATGAAATTTTTATTTTGCATGATGGCCCTCCTTATGCAAATGGTAATATACATATTGGACACGCTTATAATAAAATACTGAAAGATATTGTTACTAAGGCACAACGAATGCTGGGTAAACAAGTGCCAGTAACTCCTGGATGGGATTGTCATGGTCTCCCAATTGAATTAAAAGTTACCAAAGAAAAACCTGGATTAGCGCGTGAGGAGCTTAAAAAGGCATGCCGTAAATATGCACAAAAATGGGTAGATATTCAGCGAGAAGAATTTAAGGAATTAGGGGTGCTCATGAATTGGGCACATCCTTATCTAACAATGAATTTTAGTTACGAAGCTTCTGTTTTACGCGCATTTGGTAATTTAGTTGAACAAAATTATATTGAACGTGCTAATAAAACAGTACCCTGGTGCCCATCTTGTCAAACAGTACTTGCTAGCGCTGAAATTGAATATAAAGAACGCAAAGACCCCTCCATTTATGTTCTTTTTCCACTTGAGCAAAAAATAACTAATGAATTTTTTCCTAGGTTAGATGGAAAAATTGTTAATTTTTTAATATGGACAACAACGCCATGGACCTTACCCTTAAATAGGGCAGTATTATTAAAACCAGACGCTGATTATGTGCTGCTTGCAGTGAATGATGATAAATATATCATTGTTGGGAAACAGCTTGCTGATAAATTATGTAAACTATTAGGTATTGAAGAAAATATTATTCAAGAATTCAATGTTCAAAATCTTATTACACTTGGACCATGGGCGCAACACCCATTTATACAAGATTTATTAGTACCAGTTATCCTTGATAATTCTGTTGCACTTGATGAAGGTACTGCATGTGTTCATTGTGCCCCAGGAGCTGGGCCACAAGATTATGAAGTGGGAATAAAAAATAATCTTGCTATTTATTCCCCTGTAGGTCCAGCAGGAATTTATACTGAAGAAGTAGAACCAAAGGAGCTTGTTGGCAAATCAGTAACAGAAGGACAAGGATGGGTAATAAAAAAACTTGCAGAAAAAAATAAATTATTATTTAAAACGAGTATTCGTCACTCCTACCCACATTGTTGGCGTTGCCATAATGGGTTGATATTTCGTGCTACTAAACAATGGTTTTGCGATTTATCAAAAGGAGGATTAAAAGAAAAAGCATTAAATGCAATTGATACCATTGAGATGTTGCCTGAATCTTCTAAAAATCGCTTTAAGGCAACACTGGAAGGGAGACTTGAATGGTGTTTATCACGACAACGAATTTGGGGGATACCAATTCCAGCTCTTATCTGCCAAGACTGTGATTTTACCTATATTAGTAAAGAATTAATTGAAAATGTTGCAAATCATGTAGAAAAATCTGGTATCGAGTGGTGGGATACTGCAACAATAAATGATATCATGTCAAAAAATTTTACTTGTCCTTCTTGTAACGGAAAAAATTTTAAAAAAGAACAAGATATTTTAGATGTATGGTTTGATTCTGGTGTAAGTCATTTTGCAGTACTCATGAAAAATCCAAATTTACGATTTCCTGCTAATATTTATTTAGAAGGGAAAGATCAACATCGTGGTTGGTTCCAAAGTTCATTGCTAACAAGTATGGCAATTGAAAAAGAACCATGCATGAATGCTATTGTTACCCATGGTTTTGCTGTTGATGAACATGGACATAAAATGTCAAAATCAATCGGCAATGTTGTATCCCCTCAAGAAATAATTGACCTCCTTGGAACGGATGGATTACGTTTGTGGGCATCAAGTATTGATTGTCGTGGTGAAGCAGTTGTTTCTGACACTTTATTACGAAATGTACAAGAAGTGTTACGCAAAATTCGCAATACCTGTCGCTTCTTACTTTCAAATATTTATGATTTTTCTATTGAAAATGATGCTGTAGATCTTACCAAAATGAAAGTTATTGATAAATATGCATTGCAAGAATTATTGTTTGTTAATTATGAAATAATTCAAGCTTATACTGATTATGATTTTACAGCAGCATTTCATCGTTTGAGCAGCTATTCTGCAGTAAATTTGAGCTCATTCTATCTTGGTATAATTAAAGATCGCCTTTATGTAGAAAAGGCTGATGGAAAAAAGCGCCGCTCAGCACAAACAGCATGTTGGTATATTCTTGATACATTAACACGATTAATAGCACCTATTCTGTCATTCACGGCAGAACAAGTATCTGATTGTTATCAACAAAACAAAACGGAATCAATTCATTTGCAACAATTTGCAAATTTAACCTCTATTTGGGAATTACTTGCACAACAATTTACTAGTGAAGCGCAATTAATTTCAAAAAAAGTACCGCAATTGTTTAAAGATGTTTTACAAACACATGGAGTGACTGTTGAGCTTTTCGGTAAAACTGAAAAAAGGACAATAAGTCCTGAACAAGAATCAATTTGGCATTTATTGAAAAAAATTCGTTCCGCATTATTAAAAGCAATAGAGTTAAAACGAGAAAAGGGCCTCATAAAAGATTCCCTGGAAGTAAAATTGGTTGTTTATTTTGATCCAACTGCTCCTTTTGCACAACTATTAGATACTTTTTTCAGTGAACTTGAAGATTCACATGAAAGTGTTGAAGAATTTTTCAAAGAATTTTTAATTGTTTCCAATTTTGATACAGTAACTGGCACTAATGATTTACAAGAATCAGAACTAAAAGGATTGTGGGTAAATGTCGAAAAAGCACCAGGCGAAAAATGTTCACGTTGTTGGCAATGGGATACGACTAATC
>JBAVPH010000176.1:0-6838 GCA_049692855.1 Candidatus Babeliales bacterium
TTTTAAATTGGTTTCGAGGTATTAAAATTTGTTGGAATAAAACTTATGAATCCAGCCTTGCTTTTCTTCAAATTGCCTGTTCTTTAAGACTTTTTAATATGAGTGGAATTTTCGTATAAGCTCTTAAATTAAAATTTAGATATAAAAAAAATCATCATTGCATAGCAGTATATTTATCATTAAACTTAGTTTATTACTAATGAAAGGTAAATGATAGTTATGCAATCTTCTCCTCATCTTCAAACACAAGATCAAAAATTAAATGAACTCATTCTTGTTGTTAAAACAAACCACCTCTTTCCCAATGAACGGTGGCAAGGATTAAAAACAAATGAAATTGATCAATATAAGCATATTATTGATCACCGAAAAGAATTTTTGCCACGTTATCTCATGGAGCAAGATGAAGCATATAAACAAATTATTCCTTATCTTATCTTTACGCATGACAATAAATTTTTTCTGATGCAACGACAATCAAATGCTTCTGAAAAACGTTTACAAAATAAATACTCTCTTGGTATTGGTGGCCATATTCGACAAGAAGATATGATTAATCAATCAATTTTTTCTTGGGCAAAACGAGAATTTCATGAAGAAATAGAATATAAAGGGAATTTGGCCATTAAACAACTTGGTATTATCAATGATGATTCAAATGATGTCGGCAAAGTACACCTTGGCCTTGTCCTTCTTTTAGATGGTGACTCTGACAATATTGCAATAAAATCTGAACTTAAAAGTGGTGATCTTGTTTCCCCTGCTACCTGTAATACTCTTTATTCTTCTTTGGAGTCATGGAGCCAATTTGTCTTACTTTATCTACAAAATAATAGATAAATTTTTTTGATTTAATCAATATTACTTAGAATAAAAAAAATAATTTTTAATCATAGATAACCAGAATATTTTTTAAGAAAATATAAAAGAGTTATTGTTACAATCTTTAAACTCTAAAAAGGACCTATCATGAATGCAAAACATCCCGACTCATATTATTACTCATAATTACAATGCAAGCTATTTCAACTTGTGCTGCAGAAGAATTTCCCCAACAAATTGTTAGATATCAAAATGCCAGTGTTACCGCTATCCATTGGACAAGAGATGGCACTACATTAGTTCTGCTTGGCAAAGAACGGCGAAGAACAGGAACTTTTTTGATGTGATTTTTTTGGCAAAAAAGATGCACAAGATAATAACAACCCCATTGTAACTGCTCAACGTGAAGCATTTGAAGAAAGTGCTTATAAATTGAAGCTCATTGGAGATTGCCTTCTCCAATACCAAAGTAGAAGAAATCCATCAACAGTGTACTTTGTTTGGGAAACAGAACATGTTGACCCACAAGCAATGCGAAATAATGCGGAAAAATTACGTTCAAAAGGCAGAGGGCGACATATAGAAAAAACAGATTGGAAGTGGGTAAAATTACAAGATCTTTTAGAAGAAAGTACTAGACTTGATTTACATTGGACTTTTACAGGAAAATTAAAGAACAGGACAGTAAGACCCATTCTTGAAAAATTGTGTCGTGAAAGAAAATAAGAAAGTCTTTTTACTTTTTTTGAGAAATTTCGTAAAAAAGGCAATCAGCAAAGAATGACCGGCACCATCGTCGCAAAAAATAGAACACTCGCTAAATAAAAAAATATTGAGAGGGATATTAGGTTAGAATATCCCTCCCAATGTTAATTTTTCGTTCTAAATAAAAGTAAATAATCAAGAAAATCGTAATTTTATAATTTTTAACAATATTTGCCAATTGACAATTTCTAGGATATATTTAAGTATAAAAGATGAAGTTTTTTTTAAAATTTTATGTATGTTTAACCTTTAAACCCCATCACGCTGTTGCATGGGATAGTGTTTGTCTTTCAGGACAATCAGGAGAATGATATATGTCAAAAGAACGAATCCATTCAGATCAATTTGCCAAACCTGGTATCAGCTCAATAGAAGAAATCAATATTACTCTTAATCCAGAGCAGTTAAAAGAACTTGCTGACCTCTATCAGGGTGCCTTTGAAACATTCCAAGAAGGAAAATTAGTTAAAGGTAAAATAATAAAAATTGACTCTGATGGTGTCTTGGTTGATATAAATTACAAATCTTATGGCTTAATACCTCGGTATGAATTTGGCGAACATGAATTTAAAAAATTAGCAGTTGGCCAAGAAATTGAAGTCATTCTTGATGAGTTAGAAAATCCTGATGGCAATATTGTCCTTTCCTATGAAAAAGCAAAAGCACGCCGTGCATGGAGCAAAATTTTAAAACTTCACGAAGAAGAAAAACCAGTCGAAGGCATAATCACTCACAAAGTAAAGGGTGGATTAAGTGTAGATATTGGCATTCCAGCATTCCTTCCTGGGTCACAAATTGATCTTCAGCGAGTTACTGATTTTGATCAATATGTTGGCCAACCAATTACCGCAAGTATTTTGAAGGTTAATCAAAAACGTGGCAATGTTATTATATCACGCCGAAAATACCTGAACGATCAACGATCAGAATTCAGAAAACAAATACTTGATACCTTAGCAGAAGGGCAAATCATTCAAGGTATTGTTAAAAATATTACCAATTATGGGGTATTTATTGACGTCGGTGGTGTTGATGGTTTATTACACATTACTGATATGACATGGGGACGAATTTCGCATCCAACTGAAGTAGTAAAAATTGGTGATAAAGTTACGGTAAAAGTACTCTCCTTTGATAAAGATAATGAAAAAATTTCTCTTGGACTTAAACAATTAAACCCTAATCCTTGGGAACAAGTCAAAGATAAGCTTAAAGTTGGACAAAAAATTAAAGGTCGCATTTCAAGCATCACTGATTATGGTCTTTTTGTTGAAGTTGCAAAAGGTGTTGAAGGCTTAGTACATATTTCTGAAATATCATGGACTGATCGCATTGCAAATCTTAGCAATCGCTACAAAGTTGGTGAAGAAATAGAAGTACTTATTGTTTCACTTGATGAAGATAATCGCCGTATGTCACTAAGTGTTAAACAACTGGAAAAAAATCCTTGGGATGTTGTTGATAAAGAATTTAAAATCGGCCAAAAAATTAAAGGCAAAATTAGCAACATAACTGATTTTGGTGTTTTTGTTCAGCTTCTTCCTGGCATTGATGGTCTTGTCCATATTTCAGATCTTTCTTGGACAGAACACATTGAGCATCCAAGTGACCGCTATAAAATTGGTGACGAAGTGGAAGCAATGGTATTAGCAATTGATAAAGAAAATAAAAAAATATCACTTGGTATTAAACAGCTTACTCCTGATCCATGGGAAAAAGCAGAAGAGCTTTACCCTGTTGGTACTTCATTTGAAGGAGAAATTAGTAAAATAGCTAATTTTGGCGCTTTTGTTAAACTGCCTATGGGAATTGAAGGGCTTATTCATAATACTACGTTACTCGAAGAACAAGGCAAAAAAGCTGATGCTCTTTATAAAGTTGGTGAGAAGGTTAGGTTTACTGTTGTAAGTGTTAATAAAGCAGAAAGAAAACTTGCATTAAGTACGAAGCTTCCTTCAGAAATAGCAAGCACGCAAGAAGAGTCAAAACAACAAGCAAAAGAAGAAAAAAAAGCAAAGAAGACAACAGTTAAAGCAAACAAGAAAGAAAAAACAGAACAATCAAAAGCAAAAAACAGTTTACAAATAGCGCTTGAATCTGCGTTACAAAAGAATGAGGATAAAGAATAATGGAAGAAATTACCTTTGCGATGATCAAACCAGACGCTATTCAAGCAAAAGATTCTGGAAAAATTATTGATTTAACAGAGCAACATGGTTTTGATATTATCCGCATGCACAAGGTCTGGCTTACAGAACAAGGTGCGCAAACTTTTTATGCTGTTCACAAAGACAAACCATTTTTTCAAGAATTGGTAAAATTTGTTACTTCTGGCCCTGTAATCATCATGGCGCTATTAAAAGAAAATGCTATTCAAGATTGGCGCAAGTTAATGGGAGAAACCGATCCAGTACAAGCAGAAGAGGAAACCATTCGCAAAAAATTTGGTAAAAGTATCAGTGAAAATGCTGTTCATGGCTCCGATTCAATACAAACAGCCGTACAAGAATTAAGCTTATTTTTCCCAGAATTAATTGACACAGCAAAAGAAGAAGTAAAAAAGTAAATAATCAAATAAACTATAAAAAAAATAAATAATTTATTCATTTGAAATATTATATTTTTTGTTTTATAATTATTAATAATGAATAAATTATTTATTACAATTACCACGTTAGTTATTGTTATCAGCATATCTATAAAAGTATCTACGGTATTTTTAAAACAAAACAATTTTACGCTTACTATCATCAAGCCTGATGCTGTTCAAGTAAAAAATGATGAAAAAATTATCAACATGATTCAGGAACATGGTTTTAAAATTTTACGTATGGAAAAGCTTCAACTCACTCAAAAAGAAGCTGAGGCTTTTTACACAATACACAAAAACAAGCCTTTTTTTAATCAATTAATTACATTTATGATTTCAGGGCCCATTATTGTCATGGCATTAAAAAAGAGAAATGCAATTCAAGAATGGCGCAAACTTATGGGAACAACTAACCCAGTTAAAGCTGAAAAAGGCACTATCCGTCAATTATTTGGTTCTACTATTACGAAAAATGCAGTACATGGGTCTGATGCTTGGCAAGCTGCTCAACAAGAAATTGATCAATTTTTCCCTGGTTTACTAACAAATCAAAAAAAAACAACAAATAATATGAAAGGAAACTTAGCATGATTAATAGAAACAAAACATTGTTTTTTTTAGTAATTTTTACTATTTTTACAGTTAATTCCAAACCAAAAACTAAAGCTGTTCAAAAATTTACTAATATCTTAGATAAGATGCAAGTGGTAACTGCCAATACAAAACAGTATATTGAAATTTCTCCTAATGGTAATTCTATTAAGATTTTTAATACCAAGACTCATGAATGCATCGCTCACTACCCAATTCCAAATTATATAAAGACATTACTCAATAAACAAAATGCAACAAAAGTAGAACAAGAAGAAGCAAATTTTGCTTGTTACCATCTTGGTACAAAATTGAAAAGGAACCAACAACAATCTACCAAAAGCATAATAGAAAAAATCTTCTCTAGAGAACACGTACAATTTACTAGCATTGCAATCCCTGTCACACTATTTTCTACATTTATTAAAACACCTATAACGAAAAATTCGAAAAATTCTCCAGTGGTTCAATGGAGCTTAAGTTTAGTTTTCTCATGGTTTGTAGAAGGCGGCTTCATACCTTTTACTAAAAATCAGTTTACTCGTTATTATAAAAAACAAGATGAAGAAACACTAAAAAAATTAACATTCTATAATCTTGGTTTTTATACTGCTGATAATTATTCTCATTTGTTGAAAAAATATCCCCAATTTAAACAATTTTTTGAGGAAGGAAGAAAAGAGAAAAAAAATCTAAACTTGCGTAATAATTAGTATATATTCTCAAAAAAATGTATTATGAAGCAGCTATTAAATGTTCCATTGATCCTTCTCTTATTCTCTTTTATCTTGCCAAGCTATGCAAAAACTGTTTTCATTCTTATCCATGGTACATGGGCAAAACAAGCATGGTACTTGCCTGATGGCGATTTTTTTAATGCAGTTGAACAGCGTGCACAACAATATAATGCTGTTGTCGTCCCTTATTGTTGGTCAGGAAAAAACAATTATAAGGCGCGTATAAATGCAGCAAAAAGTCTTGTACGTCTCATACAAAGCTATCCTCCAGAAACAACCCTTTGTCTTATAACCCATAGTCATGGTGGCAATATTGGCATTATTGCTTCTCAACTACTTGCATGTATACCAGCAAGCAATAAAATCAATATTTTTTACGCACTTGGTACCCCTGTTAACACAAAAGAATATCAACCAAACATGAATACCATTCATTATTTTTATAACTTCTTTTCTTTTGAAGATTTTATTCAGCCAGTACTCGGCTTTTTTGAACGCGAATACTTACCACATGAACGGATTATTAATATTCGTATTACTATTAACAAAAAAGAGCCTAGCCATACTAAATTGCATAGCCCACTTGTAGGGCAATGGCTTCCATTTCTTCATGAGTTTTTGACAACATTTATTCCCTTATTTGATTTTACACATCCTGGCATTATTCATTTTGCAAATAACCAAAATCCTTATTATGAGATTGATAACAAAAGAAAGCACTTACTTTCGCGAGACAAATTGCTTACAAAAATGATTGTTACTTCTTTTTTCCGCAAATAGATATTGCTGACAGTAATGTAACTATTTCATCATCATTTTTTATATTTTGCTCCCAAAGATTAACAAACACTTCTTTTTCTTGCATTGAGCAAAAACGAGTTCGCGGATTTCTGTATTGTTGAAAATTAATTGAATGTAAAAAATTACGTAACTCTTTTATCTCTTTTTTATTCGCAAATGTTTTAAAAGATGGTTGCTCACATAATACATCTAAATGCGATATATTAGATTCCCAAAGATCTATTTGGCTAGGATGTAAATAGCTTCTTTTTTTCTTTATAAATATTTTCCTTAATTTTTGCGCAATATTTTTTATATCAATAGCAAATCCATATGCTTGTGGGAGCTGTCCTGCAAGAATTATATTTACACAACTGCGTAAACATTTTTCACATTCAAGACAATTTCCTCCCATTGAATCAGACCAACACACGCGCAGTTGCGGCAATGCTAGCTTTTTTTCTTTGCAAACAGCGTTGATACTCTTAATCTTTTGCACACGATCCTTATCCCCACTTGCAAGAAAAATTGTTCTTCCAGCAAATGAAATATT
>JBAVPH010000177.1:0-1512 GCA_049692855.1 Candidatus Babeliales bacterium
ACATCAGAGGCAATACTAAAAACAAGACCGGAAGTATACCCTGCAATTACTGAAGAGATTGCAGAATTTGAAATTGGCAAATAATAAAAAAAAGGAAATTTTATGAAAAAAGTAATGATAAAAATATTGTTGATGACTATAGCATTTTTGGTTAATTCATTTTCTTTTTCAGTAGCAGATGTTCAAGCAAACCTGTGGCGAGCAGCAATAGATGGAAATATTGCTATGGCACAGGAAGCATTAAATTTAGGCGCAGATGTTAATAAGCAAAACCGTATAAAGAGAACGGCTTTGATGTTTGCTGGCATACAGGGGAACGTGCCGATGATTAAATTTTTGCTTAATGCTGGTGCTAATATTGACGCAGCACCTAGAACTGGTCGTACTGCATTATCTTTTGCTGCTGGGGACAATCATCTTCCAGCAGTAGCGCTGCTTCTTGAGTATGGTGCTAATCCTGATATAGCAACAAAGCTTAGCAAAGTAACACCATTAATGAAAGTTGCAGATGAAGGTTATGCGCCAATAGCTGCATTACTTCTTGCAAATGGTGCTGATATGTATCTAAAAAATTCTGAAGGTCAAACAGCGCTTGATATTGCAAAAAAGAAAGGAAATGTGGCTGTTGTTAAAGTGATTGAAGATTTTATTGCAAAAAGAAGAAAAGAAGTGTCAGAAGAAATATTAAAGACAAGACCGGAAACATACCCTGCAATTACTGAAGAGATTGCAGAATTTGAAATTGGTAAATAATAAAAAAAGGAATTTTTATGAAAAAAATATTAATAAAGGTGGTGTCTATTTTTTTTTTATCCATAGCTCCACTGACTTTCTCAGCAACAAGAGTACAAATAGCGCAACGCGCATTATTTGAAGCAATAAGAAACGGTGATCTTGATGCCGCAAAAAAAGCGTTGGTATCAGGAGCGGATATTAATGGAAGATTAGTAGGAGTACCGTATGGGCCAGGACGAACATATGAGGTGAATACCCCATTAATTGAAGCTGTAGAAAAGGGAAATTTAGCCATGGTTAAATTTTTGCTTGAGGAGAAGGCACTCGTTAATGAAGGAAACAAGTATACTGAAACAGCGCTAATAAAAGCAGCAAATAAGGGTTACCTCGAGATAGTAACCTTATTACTCCAGCATGGTGCTAATCCTAATGCAGTGATGAAGCATCTTGGCACGACACCATTAATAATGGCTGCATCTACAGGCCATGCACTAATAGCTTCATTACTTCTTGAAAATGGTGCTGATATGTATAGAAAAGAATTTCGGGGTCGAACAGCGTTAGATATTGCAAAAAAGAAAGGCAATCTGGCTGTTGCTAAAGTGATTGAAGATTTTATGGCAAAAAAAAGAGAAGAAAGAAGGGAAGAAACATCAGAGGCAATACTAAAAACAAGACCGGAAGTATACCCTGCAATTACTGAAGAGATTGCAGAATTTGAAATTGGCAAATAATAAAAAAAAGGAAATTTTATGAAAAAAGTAATGATAAAAATAT
>JBAVPH010000178.1:0-3745 GCA_049692855.1 Candidatus Babeliales bacterium
TGGGCAGAGGGATATTTTTCAGAAACAGTTGGTAAAGTTAACATGGACGCAATTAGGGAATATATAAAAAATCAATAAATTCCTTAGCCGCGAAGCCACGGCTTTTAAGCCGTGCGAGCTTTACTAAAACATCAACTATTTTTGCATTATCTTCTTTTGCAGCATAGTATAATGGCGTATTGCCATCTTTATTTTGTGGATCTTTATTGGCACACCTATCAAGCAATAATTTTGTTGTTTCTGCATGACCGTTAAATACAGCAAAGTGTAATGGTGTATTGCCATCTTTATTTTGTAAATCTTTATGAGCACCAGCATCAAGTAATTGTTCTACTATTCCTATATATCCAGATGCTGCAGCAAGATGTAATGGCGCATCACCATTTTTATTTTGTAAATCTTTATGAACACCAGCATCAAATAACAATTTCACTATGGCTCTATGACCATTCTTTGCAGCCCAATGTAAAGGAGCGTACCCAATGGGACCTTGTAGATCTTTATTAGTATTATCAAGTAATAGTTCTACTATTTTTATATGTCCAGATGCTACAGCAAGGGTTAATGCGGTGAAACCTTTTTTATCGGGTAAATCTTTATTAGCACCTGCATCTAGCAAAAATTTAACCATTTCTGTATTACTATTTAATATAGCATAATGTAATAATGCATAACCGTTATCATCCTGTAAATCAATAGTACCAGATTTAATTATCTGTTGTACTCCCACTAAATCATCTGTGCGTACAGCTTGATTAAATACTATTTGTATTTGTCCTCTGAGAAGATCAATAGCTTCAAGATTACTTGCTTGTTCTGCAATAGTAAGTGCTGTTTCTTTATCTTTATTCTGCATAAAAATATTAGCATTGTTTTTAGACAAAAGCTGAATTATTTTTGAATGATTATTTTGGGCGGCAAACATTAATGCTGTCCAGCCTCTTCTTTCTTTATTATTAATACGTGCATTAGCTTTAATTAATAATTGAGATATGCTGTGACGGCCCTGTTTTGCTGCATACATTAGGGCTGTACTGCCATTAGCACTTTCCGTATTAATAAGAGTACCATTATTGAGACGATCATCAGCGTTGAGTAAAAATTTAACAACTTCTGAATGACCTTCAAAGGCAGCAAGCATTAAAGGAGTTTGTCCTTCTTTATTTTTTGTATTAATGATATCACTATCGGCAATAGCAATTTTTTTTACCACCTCTAAGCGTCCTTCTCTCACAGCATCAAAAAAATGTTGAATATCTTCACTTTCCATCGCTAAAGATGGCATTATTATAGAAGTGAGCATTGCAGTAAACAATAACTTTTTTACTAAATTTTGCATAAAATATTTCCAGTTACAACAACATTTACATTATTAAATTTTTAATTTATGCCTTAATGTAACTCATTTTTACTTTTTATGTAAAATAAAAGTTTATTTATTTTTTAAAAACAATATGCTTTATAAGCATTTATTTACTTTTTTAGTCTTATTCAAATTATGTTCAGCAAAGAATTTCTGATTGTTTTTTTTGCAAAAATAACCGTTTACATGTAGATACATATTATTAAAGCAAACTTATTGGTAATGCATTAAAAGAGAATGTCATTTAGGCATAACAAAAAAAAAAGATATGAAATAATTTATGAAATAGTAGCAAATAGCTTTCCTATCATTGTCAATAAGCAGAGTGTTCCAGCTATTTTTATAAGTGGTCGTAAAGTAAATTTAACTAATAAATAAAATGGCACATAAAATGTTACCCCTAAAATGCAACAGGTAATAAACCTATCTCTCTTCTCTTTTTTAGAATAATCATAACGAATTTCCTTGGATCCATTATTTTCATTTTTATTATCTAATACAAGAAGATGGCCAGTATTTGTTAAACCGACAACAATTTTAGTATTACCATCTGTCAAAATAGTTGAATGTATTATTTTCGTATTTTCTTGTATCTCTGATGCAACTTCTTCCTGCAATTCATTTCTTTCCTGTTCGCCTGCTTCTTGACGTGGGTAATATGCTACTCTATCCCAATGATTTTTATTTTGACAACCTCCACTGCAGTCACAATTATTAAAATTTGAAGGCCATTTTGCTGGAAAAAATCGCGCTAGTGGTCCCCACATTGATGGAATTAATTTTGCACATTTTTCTTCAACATCAACATGATAAAAATCTCCATCAATACTGCAAATAAGTTCTGGATTTGACAGGTCTTTCTCTAATAATTTATCATCAGCATCGGGTTTCTCATCGTTTGGTTCTTCTGCAGAACTTTGAACGATATTACTCAACAATTTTCGTATATTAGCAATCTGAAAACGAGAACTTGAGTTTCTACTTTTTTCACCAGAACGAGCTTGCTCATCTGATATTTTTTGATAATGAGAATGAGCTTGATCCAAATTTTCTAGATGAACAAATCGTACTATTCCATTTTTTACCTTAGAAGCTAAACGAACTTGATGGGTAAGCTGTAATTTTTTAGCAATCTGTTCATCTTGCTGGCTACCAACTACAAATAATGGCGCAAAAATAAATAATAATAAAAAAACATTTTTTATATTCATATAAACAAGCCTCGTCATTTTTAAAAATCTATTTCAGTAAAGATTGCTTGTTCAGAATATAACAATTGCTGAAAAATTAAAAATTATTTTTCTACCTGTTGTTTTAATTCATACCATTGTTCACGCAAAAAAATGGCTTTTTCAAAATCAAGAGAATTGGCAGCTTCTTGCATTTGTTGTTCAAGTAATGTTAATTGTTCTTGCACAGTACCTTTTGTTTCTTTTTTTGCTTGTTTTTTACTTTTTTTCGATTTTGATGCTTGCGCAATGAGCGCCTGAAGATTGGTAATGCTTTTGGTAACATCACGTTTTACACTGGTTGGTGAAATATTGTGTTGCTTATTATATTTTTTTTGTAATGTACGACGCCGGTTTGTCTCATCAATCGCTGCTTGCATGGATCCTGTTATTTTATCTGCATATAAAATAACGTGTGAATCTGTGTTTCGTGCGGCACGACCAATAATCTGAATAAGTGAGCGTTTGTCCCGTAAAAAACTTTCTAAATCTGCATCCATAATTGCAACCAAGGCAACTTCTGGCAAATCGATTCCTTCGCGCAATAAATTGACTCCTACCAAACAATCGAAAATACCCAATCGTAATTTTTGGAGCAATTCAGTCCGTTGTGGCGTTTTTAAATCACTGTGTAGATAGCAGACTTTAATTTGGCGTTCTTCAAGGTATTCGGCTAATTCTTCTGCCAATTTTTTTGTCATTACCATGACTAATGAACGGTATCCTTTTTTTGTTGTCTCTTTAATTTGTGCTACTAGATGATCAAGTTGCTCGACACGTGAATGGATAGATATAACAGGATCTAACAAACCGGTTGGACGAATAATCTGTTCTACTATTTGATTTGAATTAGTCAATTCATATTCGCCGGGCGTTGCAGATACAAATAGAGCATCTTTAAAATAACGCTCTATTTCTTCAAACTTGAGTGGCCGATTATCAAAAGCCGTTGGGAGCCGAAATCCAAATTCAACTAACGCTTTTTTACGTGCATGATCCCCTGCATACATACCACGCAATTGTGGAAGAGCAATATGTGATTCATCAACAATTAATAAAAAATCTTTTGGGAAAAAATCAAACAAGCAAAATGGCGCTTCACCCGTTTGTCGTCCATCAAAATGGGTAGAATAATTTTCAATTCCCGAACAAT
>JBAVPH010000179.1:0-1779 GCA_049692855.1 Candidatus Babeliales bacterium
CATCTATCCGAGAGTCTTGTGCGTCACAACAAGAATTGAGAAGATCAACTTCAGATTCAAGGATATCTAATCTGCTATCTTGTGCGTCGCAGCAGCTTTCAAGGAGATCTATTTCAGAATCAATGACATCAAGGCGCGAATCGATAACATCTACCCGAGAATCTTGTGCATCGCAGCAGCTTTCAAGGAGATCTATTTCAGAATCAATGACATCAAGGCGCAAATCGATAACATCTACCCGAGAATCTTGTGCATCACAGCAGCTTTCAAGGAGATCTATTTCAGAATCGATAACATCTATTCGAGAGTCTTGCGTATCGCAACAGGAATTGAGAAGATAAACTTCAGATTCAAGGAGATCTAATCTGCTATCTTGTGCATCGCAACAGCTTTCAAGGAGATCTATTTCAGAATCAATGACATCTATCTGAGAGTCTTGTGCGTCACAACAGGAATTGAGAAGATCAACTTCAGATTCAAGGAGATCTAATCTGCTATCTTGTGCGTCGCAGCAGCTTTCAAGGAGATCTATTTCAGAATCGATAACATCTATTCGAGAGTCTTGGGCATCACAACAGGAATTGAGAAGATCAACTTCAGAATCAAGAATGTCTAATCGACTATCTTGCGCGTCACAACAGCTTTCAAGAAAATCTATTTCTGAATCGATAACATCAAGCCGGCTTTCATGATTATCACAACAGCTTATTAAATTTTCAATTTCCATTTCTAAGTCAAGAGAATTTAATAAAATTTCGCCGCAAACATTTAATGTTCCATTAATATTTGCTTCATCGCATACATTTAAATTTTGTGTACTAATTGATTTACTATTAATACATAAGGCATCTAAAAAATCAGAATCTGTAGGGGGTAGGCTTTGTTCATTACTTAGTTCCCGCGGTGATCGATATAACTTTTGTTTAAATAATGTTAATAATTTTGTAATATCTTGCGAAGATAAATCGATTATACAAGAATTGTTTTTTCTATTTTTAAGACCTTGTGATATTTTTATTCCAGCAGGACTTACTGTAATAATTGATTCATTATTTAAAAGAGACTCTTTATAGTCTTGCAAAAGATCAATTGTTGCTTGATAAGATAGCGATGCCTCTTTTTTATTATCAAATAAATTTTGCGATTTTTCTAAAATGTCTAGAGCATCATTTATTGCTAAAAAAGTAGCACGATAAGATGCAATTTTTGAATCATATTCTAACAAGTTGCATACATCATAAAAAAAATCTTTGTTGTTATTCTCTATAATAAAGTGGTCTTCTAACATTTCCTGTATTACGATAAAGCATTGGTGAATAGAGGGAGGAATATAAGCAAATACTATTTCTCTTTCAACAGTTTCTATATTTCTTGTGCAACATGATGTTAACAGTAAAAAAGTAATAAATATTGATTGCCACTTCACAATTTTTTCTTTTTTATCTTATAATTACGTTTCATTGGCAAAAAGGTGTACAATAACATCTCCAGTAGCAGCCTCTGTTATTAATCCAACAGTACCTAAATTTACTCTAATCGTGGTTGAAGAAGCGCTATTTGCTGTTATTTGTGCTGAAATAGTTCTTGAAAGAAGATAACCTATTCCACCTAATTCAATACCAATTCTTACGGTAGGTGTACTTGAAAATAATCCTATTGGATAGATAAAAGTAAGACCGCCATTTATATAAGAAGCACTTGCAGAAAAAAAGGGAACCAATACTATTTCATTTCGCCCTGGTACGGGCGTTTCAATCGTTTCAAGTTGTCCTGATATAT
>JBAVPH010000180.1:0-2641 GCA_049692855.1 Candidatus Babeliales bacterium
TAATAATGGTGATGAAGAAGGAATTCCTAATTCATTAAAAGAAGCAATGGCACGTGGAATGCCGGTTATAAGTACATACCATAGTGGTATTCCGGAATTGGTAGAAGATGGTGTTTCTGGCTTTTTAGTACCGCAACGAAATAGTTTAATAATCACAAAAAAATTAGAGTATTTGATTAATAATTCGCATTTGTGGCATAAAATGGGACAAGCAGGTCATAGAAAAATAAATATGAAATATGAAAAAGAAAAAGTTAATGATCGCTTAGTGAATATTTTTGAAAAATTAATGAAAAAAATTTCGTAATAGTTGGGGAAAATAATGAAAATTCGATTAATTCAAAATATGCTTGCTGTTTTTTTAAGTCTACATTTAATAGGAATAACACAAGAACAACCAGCTCAACCTGTTGCATTAGAAAAAAAACGAATGCGTATTCTTTTTGTCGTAGGGACATTTCCTTGGTATACAAAGCAGATTATTATTAATCAAATTACAGGATTGATTGATCGTGGGCATGATGTTTATGTTTTTGCAAAAAAACAGCAACCAAATTATCCAATTTCAGATTCATTAAAAAAATATTTAGCGCATCGAGTATATTATGAAGAATTACCACCAGATTTACCGAGCTATGATATTATTATTTTTCAATATGGTGATTTAGGAGAGGAATTTTTCAATTTAAAAAAAGAATTTAATTTAAAAGCAAAATTAGTTACTTTTTTTCGTGGTGCAGATGCAACAAGTCCACGAGAAGGAAATGAATATACCATTTTATTTAAGGAAGGTGATATTTTTTTGACAGCGTGTGGTTATTATAAATACCGATTAGCATTGTTGGGTTGTAATCCAAAAAAAATATTTGTGCAACATTCGGGTATTGAGTCTTCTCAATTTAAGTTTAAGCAAAGAGAATTTTCACGAAATGGCCCCATTGAAATTATATCAGTCGGTCGTTTGACGGAAAAAAAAGGAATTCCTTACACGCTTGAAGCTATTGCAGAGCTAATGAAAAAATATCAAAATATTAATTATACAATTATTGGTGATGGTCCTCATCGTAAAAGAATAGAAAAACAAATTGAAAAATTAAATATTTCAAATAAAGTTACATTGCTTGGTTGGAAGTCGCAAAATGAAATAGTAGGATACTTAAATAAATCTCATATTTTTATTTCTCCTTCAATAACAACAAAAAAAGGAAGTACAGATGGTGCAATTAATGCATTAAAAGAAGCAATGCTCACGGGTATACCCGTTATAAGCTCTTTTCATGGGGGCATTATTGAAATTGTTGATCATCATAAATCAGGACTTTTAGTGCCTGAACGTGACGTTACTGCTCTAGTTGAAGCAGTAACATATTTACTTAATAACCCAGACAAATGCCAAGAAATGGGGGTGGAAGCAAGAAAAAAAGTGGAAAGGGTATTTGATATGGAAAAACTAAATAATAAGCTTGAAGAGCTTTTATTAAATTTGTTAAAGGGGAAAAGAAATGAAAAAAATTACTAAAACAAAGATAAAGAATTTTATTATTTTTTATGGCTTCGTTTTTACTCATTTAATTTTGGCAAAAAATCTCTTGTTAAACGAAGATATAGAATTTTTTGATTGTAAAGCTACTACGAGAGCGCCGAGTATTGCAGATCTTGTTCGTCTGTTAGATTCAAATTATGATGTGAGCAAACTTAAAGTATTGGGCACGGTGGAAAAAGGGAAGGCTGTTGTTACTTTTCTTGAAGATGATCGAGGTAATAAATTTTGTGTGAGACAAATTACACGGATAACAGAGAGAGCAGAATTTGGCTTTGTGCGAGAAGTTGTAGCCTCTTATATTGCTGAATCAGCCAATATTCCAGTAACATCAGTCAGAATTATTCCAAAAGATTTATGGTTTCCAGGAAAAAAATTTCAAGGAAGACTTGGTACTTTACAAATGTATGCGCCAGGAGAAATTAAATCTGACTTACATTTAGAACAACGGATGAAATCTACAGTACCAGAAAAAGAAAAAGGGCTTACAAGAAATATTATTAGGCAAATGGCATCACATCCAGATTTACCATTAATTGTTGCTTATGATACCTTTATAAGCAATCCAGATCGATCTGGGAATAATCTTTTTTATGATGAAACGACAAATTGTTTTTGTGGAATTGATCTTGAATTAGCTTTTAAAATGCCTGCAGAAAGAAGAGACCTTGGTTACTATGCTTGTTTACGAATTTTAGAGATGATTCTTCAAAAGGTAAAATTAAATCAAAAAGAGTTAAACGCATTGCAACTATATACCCAAACATTACAAGAATTATATGATAAAAATCAACCAGCACAACTATATAAAAATTTGAAGCGTATTGCAATACAGGCTGGTTATTTTACAAATGCTAATGAAGTGGATCGAAAATTTGAAGGGTATAAAGATAAAATTAGTCGACAATATGCAAGTGTTAAAATACTGCTTGATCTTCTTGCTGTATTTATCAAAAGTCATGGTGGAGCAGTGAATTAATTTTATAAAAAATATTGCTTATTTTATTGAAAGCACATTAGGATAATAGGGTAAATATTCGATAATTAATCTAAAAGCAAAAAAGGATGGAGATTATTAATGTATTATACATTGGATAAAAA
>JBAVPH010000181.1:0-3168 GCA_049692855.1 Candidatus Babeliales bacterium
GTATTATGTAAAAAATACAAAGCAGATCATAATCATCCTAAAATTATGAAAAAATTGGAAGAAGAAATGACTCTTGTTCGAAGTGCATTCAATGACCCATCAGAAAATTTATCAAGAAATTTATCAAGCAAAAGCTTAAGGAAATTTATATTCTATAAGGAGAAAAAAAGAGAGCAAGAGATTCTTTCACAATTTAAAAATAAAATTGAAGAGCAATTTGAGGCAATAGATCTGTATATTGATGAATCAGAAGAAAATTTTGGAGAACCAATTGAAATTGCTTTTTTAAATTTTCCTGATGAAAAATCGTTACGAAAAAAATCTTTTACTGAAAAAGTAGAATTATACGGCGACTATTATAAGAAAGTTTATTTTTTTATGAAAGATAAGGTTAATTCTGAAAATTATAAACTGCTTGTTTCCGGAGAAGGAATTATTCCAGCAAAAAATCGGCCAGATTTGCCAATACTGGATTAAAATATTTTTTCTTAATACTTGCTCCGCTGCATTGCAATATTTTGCAATAAACCAAAGCTTGCAAAAGTAATCCATAAATTACTAATACCATAACTCATAAGCGGAAGTGGAATGCCAACAATTGGCAAAAATCCTAATACCATACCAATATTTATTACGGTTGATAAAATAATATGCATAAGAGTTCCTGTTGCAAAAAGTTGCATATACCAATCGTTGATTTGTTGAATAATAAGGAAAGATCGATAAAAAAGAAGGGTATATAAAAAAAGTACGAACAATCCGCCAGCTAATCCTAATTCTTCTGATAATACAGCAAAGATAAAATCAGTTCTTCCTTCTGGTAAAAACCGTAATTTATTTTGTGTCCCATGGAGTAACCCTTTCCCTGTTAATCCACCAGAACCAATTGCTATTGTTGCTTGCTCTATTTGATAGCGTTCTTTTTTAGTATTGCCATAGCCTAAAAAAACAGTAACGCGGTTTTTTTGGTACGGTTTGAGTATTCGCCAAGAGAATGGCATTGTTGTGATAAGGATTAAGAAACCATAAATAAAAAATTTTTTGGTAATACCAGCAAGCCAACACATAATAAGAAAGGAAAAAAGAACAATAAGGGCAGTGCCAAGGTCTGGTTGTTTTAGAATGAGGATAAAACTTAAAAGAGCAATACCAATAATTGGAATAAAGTTAAAAAAATTAAAAAGAGGGGCATTTTTATGGGTATAAAGATAGTAAACAATAAAGGAAGGTAAAAATAATTTGGCAAGTTCTGATGGTTGTAATTTAAAAAAGATTAAACTAATCCATCGTTGCGCTCCCATACCAACACTTCCTTTCATTAGTGTAAAAATTAAAAGACTAATAGTGATAAAGTAGCCAATAAACCCCCAGCGAATACAGGAACGATGGTCTAGAATGAGACAAAGAAAATAAATAAAAAAACCCGTAATAATCCCACTCAGTTGTTTGATAAAAAATGATGAAAATGGTTGCTCGCTTGTATAGGTGGCACTAAATACGAATATAAGACCAATGCTTGCAAGAATTCCCATTATTAAAAAATTTGTCAGGTCAAAATAACGAAAGGTGCGCCAATTTTTTATATTCATGTTTTTTAACTTATACTATTTATAGCTCTTATTTTTATTATAGCATGAGCAAATCTTTCTTAAATTGTAAATTTCTATAAACTAAAAAAATAAGATTTTAGAAAAGGACTTTTATGTTATCAATTATTATTGTTTCTTTTATTACATTATTTGCAAGTTTTGTTGGAACTATTACGGGATTTGGATTGAGCACAATTATGTTGCCAACCTTACTTCTATTTCTTCCTTTCGCACAGGTAGTTTTGTTGGTCAGTATTATTCATTGGTTTCATGGCGGCTTGAATACATTATTATTTCGTACTGGAATTGATTGGCATTTATTTGCTTATTTTGGTATTCCTGGCATGATAACGACTGTTTTAGGTGCTCGCCTTCTTGGCATGGAATCGCAGCAATTACTGCCTTTTTTAGGGTTATTCTTAATTGCCTACAGTCTTTTGCTTTTGTTAGCACCAGCCTTTCAGCTACCACATAGCCGTGTAACGTGCTTAATAGGGGGTAGTTTATCAGGGTTTTTTGCGGGCATTTTTGGTATGCGTGGCACGGTACGCAGTATGTTTTTAACTGCTTTCAATTTACCAAAGATTGTTTATATTGCCACGACAAGCATGATAAGCTTTGCTGTTGATTCAACACGGATGTTAGTCTATATAAATGAGGGAATAAATCTTGATCAATCGCTCTGGTTGGGGCTATTGTTTTTTATTCCGGCATCATTTTTAGGTTCTTATATTGCACGTTCTTTGTTACATAAAATTCCTGCGCAGTCTTTTCGTACCATTATTGCCGTATTTTTACTGCTCATTGGTATACGTTTATTAGTATTTCCAACCTAATAGCGATTGAGATAAAAAAAATTTAACGTTTATTTTACTAAGAATACTTTAAAAATATTTACATTTTTAAAGTAATTTTTTTATAATAGAAAATAAAACGATTTTAATATTATTTTAATTAAAAAAGGATGCAATAATTATGAAAATAGTAAAGTCAAAGATAATAGTATTTTTTTTCTTATTAACACCCTTATTAGCGCTTACAGCAGAAGATAAGTCACAAGAAATATTACTCAAAGCTGTCAACAAAAATGATGTTGCTGGCGCAGGTCAAGTATTAGCATGGGGAGCAGACGTTAATCAAAAAGATGTATTTGGTCGAACATTACTCATGATTGCTGCAATGTGTGGATATCTACAAATGG
This sequence comes from Candidatus Babeliales bacterium, assembly GCA_049692855.1. GTDB lineage: Bacteria > Babelota > Babeliae > Babelales > Vermiphilaceae > JBAVPH01. The sequence goes on from JBAVPH010000181.1 coordinate 2,791, forward strand.
CAAAATTATTAATTGATGAGGGTGCGCTTATTAATGAAACTAATAATAAGGATGAAACAGCCTTAATGTTGGCTGTATCTAAAAACTATGTACCAGTAGTGGCGCTTCTTCTTGAAAAAAATGTTGATGTTGGCAAAGTTAACTCTCAAGGTCAAACAGCGCTTGATATTGCAAAAAATCAAGGCAATATGGCTGCTACTAAAATGATAGAAGGTTTTATTGCAAAAAAAAGAAAAAAGAGAAGAGAAGAGACATCAGAGGCAATACTAAAAACAAGACCGGAAGTATACCCTGCAATTACTGAAGAGATTGCAGAATTTGAAATTGGCAAATAATAAAAAAAAGGAAATTTTATGAAAAAAGTAATGATAAAAATAT
>JBAVPH010000182.1:0-6484 GCA_049692855.1 Candidatus Babeliales bacterium
ATAATAGCCAATTTTAAAGGGCTCTTTAATCCTTTTTTAATTTTCGTATAAGCTCTAAGCTAAAACAGAAAAAAACAATGAATAGTCCTTCCCTGAAATATGTCGCAATATACCTTATCCCTATAGCTACTTTCTTATTGAAATGCCAAAATCCACCCTTTTTAGCCAAAAATAATACACAAAATAGCCAGAATATACTTACGCAGCTTACCGTTGAGCAAAAAATTGGTCAGCTTTTTATGGTGGCAGCAGTAGCAGATGAACAAAAAAGTAAATCTATTATGCAACGTAAACCATACCGAATGGATCAGGAATATGTAGAAAAACTTATTCAAGACTATCATATTGGTGGTCTTATATTTTTTGGCACCAGTACCCCAACAAAGCAGAAAAAAGTAACTGAGCACTTTCAACACTTAAGCAAAATTCCCCTTCTCATTGGGCAAGATCTAGAATGGGGACTAGCAATGCGTTTACAACAAGTGACAAAACTGCCCTACGCAATGACGTTAGGTGCAATCGCAGATGATAATTTAATTTATGAACTTGGAAAAGAAATTGGCAATCAGTGTAAAGCAATCGGTGTTCATATTAATTTTGCGCCTGTTGCCGATATAAATACTAACCCACTTAACCCTATAATTAATTGTCGGTCGTTTGGACAAGATAAAAACAAAGTAAGTTCTAAAGCAATTGCATTTATGAAAGGCCTGCAAGATGCTGGTATTATTGCTTGTGCAAAACATTTTCCCGGACACGGCGATACTAACGTTGATTCACATGAGGATTTACTATCCATCTTGCATAATAAAAAAAGACTTTATACAACTGAGCTTTACCCATTCAAAGAACTTATCAACCAAGGGGTAAGCGCTATCATGGTTGCTCACTTATTGGTACCTTCATTTGATAAACATAATCCTACAAGTCTTTCCCCTACGATTGTAACCCATTTATTAAAAAAGGAACTTAATTTTTCCGGATTAATTATTACCGATGCGCTTGATATGAAAGGTGTAACAAAAAATCATCGCGATGGTGAAATTGCATTGCATGCATTGCTCGCCGGCAATGATATATTATTATGCCCCCAAAATGTACTTATAGCAGTAGAAAAAATTAAAAAAGCGCTTGCAAGCGGTGAGCTAACAATGCAAGAACTTGATGAGCATGTGCAAAAAATTTTACAACTTAAACAATGGCTTAAGAATCATGCAATTGCTGATCGCGATCCTACACAATTAAATACATCCTATACAATTGAATTGAAAAAAAAATTGTATGAACAAGCAGTAACGGTAGCCAAAAATACCAAGCAATTAATTCCGCTCAAGAATAATGTTCAATCCCCTATCCAACTTATTCAAATTGGCAGCAAGCAACAAGAACCATTTGTTAAACAGCTGACACAGCAACAACAAATAACATTGCATACTATTTGCCATAACGAGCCAGAAAATAATATTATACAATTATGCCAGGACCTTAATAATAAAGAAACAATAATTATTAGCATACACTGGATGAGTCAGTCGATACAAAACAGTTACGGCATTACTGATATCACAAAAAAATTGATTAACAATCTCAGTAAAAAGAATAAGAAAATTATATTAGTTATTTTTGGCAATCCATATAGCATTCAGTTTTTCAAAAATATCTCAACAATTATTTTTGCTTATGAAAATGAACCAGAAGCACAAATTGCTGCTAGTAATATTATCCTCGGCAATTTAAAATCAGTGGGGGTTTTACCAGTAAAAATTACCGTATAATTATTAATTAGGATTCAACATTAGCCCAGTATGACGTTGTTAATGTTGGCGTTGTTACCAATGAAACACCCGAATAATTACCGCTTGCATTATTGAGTGCTCTATTATTAAATACTTGATTCATTGTACCTAAATTTTCGATACCAATATTATTATTTTGCAATGCTTCATTACTCATTAATTGACAACTATCCGACAATGATTCAAGTAAAAAACCATCTGCTGCATTATGTATCGCTGCAGAATCTTTCACCTCATAAAAATTGCCTACAATATTAAACCCATCTTCTCCATTTTCTTCTGCAACACAATCACGCACAGCAACTCCTCGCTTTAATACAACATACCGTGCTAATGCAAAATCAAATGTTCCACCAACATTTTCTGATTCTCCTACTGCTACAATCTTGCCATCCTTTTGTATTGCTACAGCCTCAGCACCATCATCACTACCACTAAAATCAGTTACTACTAATCCTCCAATTCCAAACGTGCTATCCAAACTTCCATCTGTATTATATCGTGCTAATGCAAAATCATCTTCTCCATTAACATTTGAAAGCCCTACCGCCACAATTTTACCATCTTTTTGTATTACTACTCCAGTAGCAAATTCAAAATCACCAAAATCAGTTGTCACCGTACCTGGTAAAACTCCCGTCGGATTAAATGTAACATCTAAACTTCCATCTATATTATATCGAGCTAATGCAAAATCAAGCGTTCCACCAACATTTGCACTTCCTACAGCGACAATTTTACCATCTTTTTGTATTGCTATTCCACAAGCAACATCGGTGTTACCACCAAAATCAGTTGTCACCGTACCTGGTAAAACTCCCGTCGGATTAAATGTAACATCTAAACTCCCATCTATATTATACCGCGCTAATGCAAAATCAGTATCTGATCGCCCTACGACAACAATCTTACCATCTTTTTGTATTGCTACAGCTTTAGCAGCATCTGGGCCACCAAAATTAGTTGTCACCGTACCGGGCAAACTTCCAGTTAAATTAAATGTAACATCTAAACTTCCATCTATATTATATCGAGCTAATGCAAAATCAAGCGTTCCACTAACATTTGCGGTTCCTGCAGTCACAATCTTGCCATTTTTTTGTATTGCTACTCCATTAACTCTAGAATCACTACCAAAATCAGTTGTCACCGTACCGGGCAAACTTCCAGTTAAATTAAATGTAACATCTAAGCTCCCATCTGTATTGTAACGTGCTAATGCAAAATCATTTTCTCCGTTAACATTTGCAAATCCTGCTGCTACAATTTTTCCATCTTTTTGTATTACTACTGTATTAGCACTATTATCATCACTACCAAAATCAGTCGTCACTAAACCACCAATGCCCCACGTATTATCTAAACTCCCATCCGCATTGTACCTGGCTAATACAAAATCACGCATTCCACCAGTATTTGATCTTCCTACAGCTACAACTTTGCCATCTTTTTGTATTACTACAGCAGTAAAAGTATCAATATTACCACCAAAATTAGTAATTACTTTCCCCCCAGAACCAAATGTGTTATCTAAATCACCATCAAAAAACAAAGACGTTGATAAATTAAATCCATCACGGGTATTTTGCGATGCGACACATTCTTGCATAACTTTTCCGCCACCAGCAATATTAAATCCATGAATACCATTTTGCTTTGCAATGCAACCTACATACAAATTATCACCATTACATGCTGAATCACATACCCCATGGAAACAATTCACGTTTGCTTTACACCATTTAAAACAGCTGGTGTCAACATTATCAAGCACAAATCCATTGCCAGCATTGTTTTCTGCATTACATGACAACACGGTTATATTCTCTGATTGCTGCAATGCAAATCCATCACCCAAGCAACTGCACGCTTGACAATTATTCAGTTTAACCTCATTCGCACAATTAATATTAATTCCTGTAATTGATGATAATACACAATCTGGTACATCAATAATACTATCGACAATAGAACTTATTGGAAATTCTTTAAAAATACCTACATTCAACACATTAACATTATTGATTTGCAAACAGGTAATTGGCGCAATCAATGATGGCATATCAATAAGACTGTCTAATACGCTCATAGAAACAAATGCAATGTTGTTGGTCGCATCGGCGTTAATTCCTTTGTCATTCATATTACACAGCGTTCCATTCTGTATCGTAATATTTTGCAACCCAGAATTGACTGCAATGCCAATGCTTCCCCCCGCACCTCCATCTATTTTTTTTTCATTTAAATCAAGAACAACATTGTCAGATGCAACTGTAATTGCAGTACCGCTAGCAAGGCTCACTGATTCTGCTAAACAATATACACCAGGATTTTCAATGATATACGGAATATTGCTTTGAAAAATTAATGTTTCACAAGGACCAACTGCGTCTATTGTATCCACTGCTGATAATAACACATTTTGCATTGCATCAATTTGTTCTAATTTTGAACAAATTGATGCATCATGTACCGAAAGATTTTCATCTATATTCTCTATCTTTGAGCAAATTACATCAATACCACTTACACTATCAATAACCGAATTTATTATTTCTAATTTTGAACAAACAATATCACTGTGAGAAATAAGATCTGCATCAAGTTTTTCTAGTTTTGAACAAATAAGATCATTTTTTGATTCAAGGAAATCTAATGTGGTGCTCTCTGCATCTATGCATTCGCCAATACGTGCTGTCAACCGCCACAGATTTTCTCCTGGCTCTGGGTTCACTTTTGCTATAAGCATAGTAACAAATTGACAAGAAAATATTACGACCCATATATTTTTTTTAATAAAATTATTGCTCATCAACTATCTCCTGTGTTTAAAAAATTTTTGCTTCAAATTATTTTTATTAATCGCCAACCAATAAAATTCATAATAATAACTATCCGATTGAAAAATCTGATCTCTTTGTTTTCATTACATCAACCATATACCAAAAGACACTTATTTTATATTTCAATATTTACCCAATAATCAACTGCTGACAATGTTGGATCTGCTGTTAATGCTACGCCACTATAATTATTGACTACGTTATTAAGTGCACGGCTATTAAAAATTTGATTATTATTACCATGATTTTCAATCCCAATGCCACTATTTCCAATTGCTGCATTACTTAATAATTGGCAATTATCAGTCAATGATTCGAGCAAAAACCCATATGCTACATTATGTATCGCCGATGAATCTCGCACATCGTATGCCTGTCCTGCAATATTAAACCCATCTTCTCCATTCTCTTCTGCAACACAATCACGCACAGCAACGCCTTGCTTGAATACAACATACTGTGCAAGAGCAAAATCTATATTTGAATTGCCAGCTACTATAATTTTTCCCTCTTTCTGTATTGCTACTGCAAAAGCAGCATCACTATCACCAAAATCAGTTGTTACCGTACCAGGCAAGCTTCCCGTGGGATTAAATGTCGTATCTAAACTCCCCTCTGTATTGTATCGCGCTAATGCAAAATCAGTACCTGAATTGCCAGCCGCCACAATTTTACCATCTTTCTGTATTGCTACAGCGTTAGCAATATCAATACCACCAAAATCAGTTGTTACCGTACCAGGCAAACTTCCCGCAGAATTAAATGTTGAATCTAAACTTCCATCTGTATTATACCTGGCTAACGCAAAATCAGTACCTGAAGTGCCAGCTACCACAATTTTACCATCTTTTTGTGTTCTTATTCCATTTGCTTCACTTGTACTACCAAAGCTAGTTGTTACTGTACCCGGTAAACTTCCCGTCGGATTAAATGTCATATCTAAACTTCCATCTGTATTATATCGTGCTAATGCAAAATCAAATGTTCCGCTAACATTTGACCGCCCTGCTGTTATAATTTTGCCATCTTTTTGTATTACCACTGCATTAATCTCATCAAAATCCCCCAAATCAGTTATTACTAAACCTCCAAAACCAAACGTACTATCTAAACTCCCATCTGTATTATATCGTGCTAACGCAAAATCAAATGTTCCACTAACATTTGATTGCCCTGCAGCGACAATTTTACCATCTTTTTGTATTGCTACAGCACGAGCAGAACCACTAGTACCACCAAAATTAGTTACCACCGTACCTGGCAAACTTCCCGTCGGATTAAATGTAATATCTAAACTTCCATCTATATTATATCGAGCTAATGCAAAATCAGTCGTTCCACCAATATTTGCACTTCCTACAGCGACAATTTTACCATCTTTTTGTATTGCTACTGAGTTGGCACCCGCCGAAGTACCTCCAAAATCAGTTATTACTACTCCTCCAACACCAAATGATAAATCTAAGCTACCATTTACATTATACCGAGCTAATCCAAAACGACCAAATGATAGTCCTGCTGCTACAATTTTACTATCTTTTTGTATTACTACCCCAGTAACACGGTTGCCGCCACTAGTTGTTACTAATCCTCCAGAACCAAAAGTATTATCTAAATCACCATCAGCCAATAAAGATGTTGATAAATTAAATCCATCACGGGTATTTTGCGATGCGACACATTCTCGCATCACTTTTCCACCACCAGAAACATTAAATCCATGGATACCATTTTGTTTTGCAATACAACCTAGGTACAAATTATCACCATTGCATGCTGAATCACACACCCCATGATAGCAATTCATATTTGCTTTACACCATTTCAAGCAGCTGGTGTCAACAT
>JBAVPH010000183.1:0-1578 GCA_049692855.1 Candidatus Babeliales bacterium
ATCTTAATCAGTATCAAGATATCATTAAATTTGCTGGTTCGCTTAATGCTCATTTTGCAAAAGATCCTGAAATTCAACGTATCTTTGCGATTTCATTTGAAAAAATGAATAATCATGCACAAGCTGATGAACGTTTTATTCGTCTTAATGACCAATTTAAAGATCATCAAGAAATTGCTCTCCAAACAATTAATGTCTACCTTCGCAAAAAAGAACCGGAGAATGCACTTAAAGTTATTGATCATCTTTTAGATTCATCGCCTAAAAAACCAAATATTTTTATTTTTTATTTTTTAAAAGCACAAATTTGCATGCAATTAAACAAGCAGGAAGATGCGCGCACACATATAAAAAAAAGTCTAGAAATGCATCCACAATTTGATAAAGGGTGGCTTTTGTTTGCTATTTTAGAGGAACAAGCAGGAAAAATAGATGCGGCAATTAAGGGATACACAACATTTTTAGAAGTTACGACGGAACCAAATAAAGCAATTGAACAGCGTTTACTTGCACTCGCTTTAAAACAAAAAATGGAAGAAAAAAGCAAGCAACCATTATTGGTTAATCGATCTTGCTTTGACAAAGCACTTTTACTGTTTAAGCAAAAACAATATACACGCGCTTTGGAACAGATAGATCAATGCCTCAAACAATCTCCTGATAACAATAATAATAAATTGCTCAAAGTTCAAATTCTTTCAGCTCAGCACAATTTTAAACAAGCAATTAGATTACTCAATAAGTGGATTGACTTAGATCCAAGTAATACACTATGGCACAAAGTGTTACATATTTTACCGTACGCTGGGGCACCAGCACGATTGGTAATACAAGCGTTTGAACAAATAAAAAAGAGACACCCCCAGCAAATTTGGCCCTCATTATATTTAGCAGATATACATTTACAGTCCCAAAATAATAATACTGCGCTTGCATGCTTACAAGAAGTTGTAACACAAGTACAAGATACGTTACTTAAAACAAAAATATTATTTCAAATCAGTCTTTTACATTATGAAAATGAACAATTTAAGCAAATGAGAACGGTACTTGAACAAATTCAGCAGACCACCCCTGATTTTGCCCCTCAGTTAAATTTACTTGCTTACTATTATGCTATGCATGATATTAATAGCAGTAAAGCACAGACATTACTTGATCAAGCATTATGTAAAGAACCAAACAATCCTCATTTTCTTGATACGCAAGCCGTTATTTTTTATCAACAAAAAAAATATACGCAAGCCCAAAAATTACTCAAACAATTAGTACAAAAAATTCCTGATGATGCAACAATACTCATTCATCTTGCACAAGTGCTTTATATGTTAGATAATAAGGATGAAGCGCTTACAACAATACAGCAAGCAGAAACAAAAGCAAAATATCAGCATGAGAAAAAAACTATTAATCAATTGAATAAAGAGTGGGAAAAAAACAAACTATAAATCAGCAAGAAACACTCTGTTTTGTCGCTGGCAAATCGGGTGGCCATCTTATTCCCTGCTTAACAATCGCACAACAATATATAAAAAAAAATAAAAATATTCGTTTTTTATTTTTCTCAAATAATACGTC
>JBAVPH010000184.1:0-1669 GCA_049692855.1 Candidatus Babeliales bacterium
ACTTTCAAATATTGCATTTTCTTTTTGTTCAATAACGTCTTGAATATCTTGCTCACTTGCAATTGGAATTACATTGCCACTAAATTGTTTTATTATTTCTTTTGAAAATTTATTTTCTTCCTTGCCAAGCCTTAACATATCAGAATGTTTAAATGGCTTGAGAAGTAATGGTATACCAAATTTATATGAAATCCATTTGGCAGTTGTATAAGAAATAATTTTATCACCAAAGCGCCCCCCTCCCCAAAAATAGGTAACTGCTTGATTAATTGGAGCAAAAAGGGTTTGAAAACCATATAAACAAAATATAATACTCCAGAAAATAATCTTACTTATTTTTTTATCTTTTTTTTTATTTTCCATCGTTCAACCTTACTCGTCTTTTTTTATAAAATAGTCCCATTTTTTTACTATCAGGCTCATTTTTTTTTAATTGTTGTTTTAAATTAGCAAGCGTACAAAATTCACCGTCTTCCAATTTTTTTTTCAAATTCCATTTGCGATACAGTGCACCATTTACCCTATACATTGATTTCCACTTACCTTTACTGATAGTAAATTTCCATGCGCAAATAGTATCATTAAGCTCTACATGACGTGGGACTCCTTTTTCTTCCTCGCCCCGATCTAAATAAAAAGCTAGAGCAAACGTTTGCTCTAGCCATTGAATAAGTTCTTGCATATCTATTGGCTCTGTAATTATTATTTTATCAGTCAATAAAAGAATATGATCTGATGGACTATTATCTAATTGTTCTAAAATACTTTCTTTAAACGCCATTGCTTTATTTGGATTATAAGAAATAAATTGAACAGAAGAGAATGATTGTTGTAATTCTTTTATCTTTTTATTGTTTTCAATGGAATCAACATAAAAAACATAAATTGTGTTTACTCCTTTTATCTGTTCCATTATATGATAAATAGCATCTGCTTCTATTACATCTCTTTTGCTACAAAACAAAAACAAGTCTGCTTTTGCTTGTTGAAATTTGTTTATCCGGCTTTTTGCTGGCCTTGTTCGCTGTGCATAAAGTTGTTTTTTTCTTATTTCTGTTGATGCAGCATGCTGTAATTTACTATCTACTTTAAAACCAACAATGTCAGAAAAAAGATTGCGAATATATAAAACTTTAGAAATGAAACGAACTCTCTTATTTGCCATTTCAGCAATTGGATAATACATGGCAAGATCATTACTCGCTGGATAAAAGTCTCCTTCAAATCCTTGTACCTTCATTGCTATCAAATCTTCTAATTTAATCAATTTAAAAAGCCAGGCATAAAATGTCCGTACATGCATATAAACAAATTGGCGTGACCGATATATTTTTCTTTTTTGCAATCTTCGTGATACGGGCTTGCAATATCCTTTTGCAGAAAATCCCCATTTTTCTGCTTCTTGCGCTGGTTCATTACGATATTGACCATAAGTAAACCAGACATTCTTATCTGCATATTCCTGATTAATAAAAGCAAAGACACCACGCGATGCAAGCCAATCGTCCCCATCAATCATCACTACTATTTCATCATCTTCGCACAAATGAATAGCGCGATATACATTTGCAAGTTTTCGTAAGCGTTTTTTATTGCGAATAAAGGTAACTTTGTCTGTAAGATTATGTTGTTTAATATAGTCTTCTACAAACTCAGCGGTCCCATCAGT
>JBAVPH010000185.1:0-7705 GCA_049692855.1 Candidatus Babeliales bacterium
TCATTCATAAATATGTTACACTCAACTGTTAGATCACAGCCAATGTCAACATTATCTTGCACGGTCAAGTCATCAAGAATATCAACATTACTTTTGAATAAAGCTTCACCGCAGACAACTAAGGTATCGAGTATGCTCAAATTATCAATTGTATTTGATGTTCCTAATTTACCCGTAGAATCTACGACAACTAACTCTTTGCTTTCTGAGTCAACTGTATTGCCATGAATTCCTTGCACAAAACAATCAACGGAGCTTTCATTACCAATTCTAGTTTGTCCATTTTCACTTACTGAACCTGCATTGCTACCAATGTAAATATTATCGCTACCAGTTATTAATGCAATTCCGGCACTTCGTCCGAGGCCAATATTCCTATCTCCGTTAACGGAATCAAGACTACCCTTTCCTACTGCTACATTACTCTGTCCTGTTATATTCCAGCAAAGAGCGCTATTTCCAACAGCTATATTAGCTGTTCCAGAGATATTGCTTTGAAGCACTCCTGTTCCAATTGCTGTATTGGCTGCTCCAATAGTATTATTTAAAAGCGAACTTTTTCCTATTGCTGTATTATCAAATCCAGTAGTATTCATAGTAAATGCATTTGCTCCAAAAACACTATTACTGCCACTACCACTCATAGTAAAATTACCAGCCCCTTTTCCAACAAATGTATTGTCAGTGCCAAAATTATGAATAAAGCGCTCACCAGCTTTGTAAATATTACCAACTGGTGAATTGGTATCATTCATGAATATGTTACAATCAACAATTAGATCACAGGCAACATCAACGGCACTTCCTTTAAACTCAGCCTCTCCACAAACAACTAAATCTTCTTGTACGCTCAAATTGCCATCAATGTCTACGTCACCTTTTAAACGAGTATCGCCACAGACAACTAAGTCATCGATAGCAGTCAAATTTTCAGTTGTTAAATCGCCAAGAACATCAACATTACTTTTAAATAAAGCCTCTCCACAAACAACTAAATCTTCTTGCACGCTCAAGTTGCCATCAATGTCTACATCACCTTTTAAGTGGGTGTCACCGCAAACAACTAAGTCATCGACAACAGTTAGGTTTTCAGTTGTTAAATCGCCCAGAACATCAACATTACTTTTGAATAATGCCTCTCCACAAACAACTAAATCTTCTTGCACGCTCAAGTTGCCATCAATATCGACATCACCTTTTAAGTGGGTATCACCGCAGACAACTAAGTCATCGACAACAGTCAGGTTTTCAGTTGTTAAATCGCCCAGAACATCAACATTACTTTTGAATAATGCCTCTCCACAAACAACTAAATTTTCTTGCACACTCAAGTTGCCATCAATATCGACATCGCCTTTTAAGTGGGTGTCGCCGCAAACAACTAAGTCATCGACAACAGTCAGGTTTTCAGTTGTTAAATCGCCAAGAACATCAACATTACTTTTGAATAATGCCTCTCCACAAACAACTAAATCTTCTTGCACACTCAAGTTGCCATCAATATCGACATCGCCTTTTAAGTGGGTATCACCACAAACAACTAGATCATCTTGTACGGTTAAATTTTCAACTGTTAAGTCGCCAAGAATATCAACATTACTTTTGAATGTTGCAGTGCCACAGACAACTAAATCATCTTGCACACTCAAATTACCTTCAACATTGGTATTTTTTAATTCTGTATCACCATCGACTTGCAAGTCACCTTCAACAAGGGCGTCGCCTTCAACTTCTAGGTCACCTTCTATTTCTACATCTTTTCTAAACTCTACATCTTTTTTAAATTTTACTTTCTTTTTGAAACTTGCTTTATCGCAAACTTCTAATTCTCCACGAACTGTTGCATCATTTTTTACCAAAAGATCATTATCTACTGTTAAGTTTCTACCGACAAATGCATCATCTGTTACTTTAAGAGATCCTTCTACTACCGTTATTAATGGGTCCCGGGTAACTGATTCATCATCAATAACAACTGACATATCTTGCACTTGCAATTCATTTTCAATTATATCAGCAACATCACTTTGATCATCTTCTTGGTCTACATTTTTTAAATCATTTGTTTGCGAAACAACGCGAACATTTAATTCATCTTTTTGTAATTTTTCTACGACATGTTCAACTCGTTGCGTAAGTTCTTTTGCATGGTCATCTTTTTTAAGAGCCGGCAAAACTCCTTTTAATACTGTAACTACTGCATCCCGTCTACCAACTTTGTACCCTAAGTTGAGATGTTCCTGTAGCTCACGGACACCATTGCCCTCTTCACCATCGTAAAGACTACTAACTGCAGAAACCACTTGTGCGATGTCACTTAATTCACTCCCTAAATATGCATACGGCGTTTCTGAATTAGTAAGAACTATGTCTTGTTCTTGACTTGATAAGGTCAATACTGGCAGTTTTTCTTCTGCTCTTGTAAAAAAAGAAATTAACAACACTAATATAGGTAAGAAATACCTTCTTGAGAAAGATAGCTTCATATCTCATCCTTTTTTAAAAAATAGAAAATTACATCATATACTACAGCTAGCAAAATAACATTTGCATGTCAATGCTTTTTTTTAAAAAATAATTATTTATTTTTTATGAAGTTGACAACCGTTCCACATCAATAATAACAGCACCTTTTACCATTGCTAAAATTTCATTAATTTTGTTAATATTGCCTTTGAAAAGAATTCCTTCGTCAGGACATAAAATAATTTCAACATTCTGACCTTCTAAATTAACAATTTTTCTCCCATTGCTAAATTGAATAGAGGTGTTAAACATACCGCTCTTTTCTAATCGACCTAAAATAATGTTAAACATCTGGGTCGTACCAATGATAGGAAACATACCAATATTAAGAGCAAATAATTCATCACCCCTAATTGTAGTAATATCAAGTTGCGCAAAACCAACTGCAAGCATAATTGGTGCTGCAATTGTACTTAACACAATTACCACCACGGCAATGATGTATTGTTGTGGAAGTAGTAAGTGTGAACCATATAAAATAGTGGCAATAACAAGGCCGACCTCACCGCGCGTAACCATTGCAGAACCAAATAAAAATGTTTCAAGTCCACTCCAACGATGAGAACCTTTTCCTCGTGAAACATTGCTCAATGCAGTTGCCAACCAACACCCGATTAATTTAGAAGCAATAGCAACAATTAACAATAATATAACTACTCCCCACTCATAGCGACCAAGCATACTTATATCAATTTGCAAACCAATTGATCCAAGAAAAAGTGGTAACAATATTGTATCCACAAATGGCGCAATAACTTTTTCTGCTTTACATGCCGTATCACCCATACGATAAAAAAATCCGGCAAAATAAGCACCGGTAATACCTGCAAGGCCACCTGCTAATTCTGCAATACCAAAAAATAAGAGCATAATAATAGTAGCAACTGGCGCAAGAAAATGAGAAAGATGATTATTTTTTAACCAGCGAATAAAGGGTGTTACAACAAAATACCCGATGGCTGCAAGCCCTATAAATGTTAAAATCATCGCTAAAATAACATAATGCATTGAATAACCATGGGAGTGTAAGGTGAAATCTTTCATATCGCCGAACACCCCTGCCTGCAAACTTAAAAAGAATAAAGAAAGCACAACTACCGCAACAATGTCGTCAATCACTGCTGCTCCAAGCGTAACCTTTGAACTTTTTAACTGCATTTTATTATAAGAAAAAAGCATTGCAATGGGAATCGATACACTTGTCGCTGCAAAAACAATCCCGAGTGAAATTGCTTGTACATTACTCCAACTTTCAGCGCCAAGACCATAATATAAAACACCTGCTGTCATGACAATAGGAAAAAAAACACCAAATACACCTGCACTTACCGCTGTTAAACCAATACTTAAAATATCGTGTATGTCAGTTTCATGCCCAGCGATCCAGAGTAAATAAGAGATAGTCAACGCAGAAGAAAGGAGTAAAATAAAAAAAATAAATAGGTCAGAAGAGAATACAATATATGCTTTTCCCGTTGTATATTCAATTAATGCTAATGGATCAGAAAAAAAATTAACATCTGCAATATTGAGTACTGATGGTCCAAGCAGAATACCACCAATAATTTGCCCTGCAATAGATGGTAAACGAATAAGTTTATTAAGAATTTTTCCCCAAAAAATTGTCCATGCAAGTAATAAAGCAATAAATAATGCAAATTTTGCAACAAATACCGGGTTAAAACCGGAACGCATCAAAAGCTGTGGGGGAATAGCTATTTCTTCATTGACGGCGGAAATAGTGGATATAAAAAACAACGACATATAAACAGCTATACCTTTTATTGTCATGACACCCCTTCCTTAAAATTATAATAGTCCTACTGCTATTATAGTATGCAATAAAAAAATGATATATTAACTTTTTTTATACAATTTATAAGCAACAACAAAAAATATAAATCTTATCTTTCACTTTCGTTAAAAAATTTTCAAAAAAATTTCAGATAAACAATTTCATTCAGTTCTTCCTCTGTCTTCGCTCAACCTTCGTTGAACACGTAAGTGCAACACAAAGCAGGATGTATCGAAAGATATAAATAAAACTTCATTCGACATACAACTAAAGGAGGACTGCAACTTATAAATATGTTATAGTGGGCTAAAATTAATAGGGAAATATTTATGGCATTATTATTTATTGTTGTACTTTTAATACTCAGCTCTATTTATTTATTCCTCGGCTCCTTGGTATCAAAAGATATAACTTCTACAACCGATTATTTTCTTGCAGGGCGACAACTTGGATACATTTCCGTTACTTTCACCTTAATTGCAACACAGTTAGGCGGGGGCATGATGCTTGGCACCGCTCAAAAAGCTTATTTTTATGGTTTTTATGGTATCGTCTACACACTTGGTATGAGTGTCGGTTTTTTATTACTTGCCAGTGGCATTGCGCAGCGTTTACAATCATTTCAAGTTTCAACCACGGCAGAATTATTTGAAAAATGTTATCAAAGCCCTTTGCTTAAAAAAATAGCTTCACTCCTTTCTGTAATGACACTTGGTGGTTTGTTGCTTGCACAGTTTATTGCCTCACGTACCTTGCTTGCTGGTATTGGATTGAATAATGAAATTGTTTTTTTACTTTTTTGGGCTTTTATTATTGGTTATACCGTACTTGGCGGGCTGAAAGCGGTAGTTATTACTGATATTTTTCAAGTTATTTTTATTATTATTATTTTTGGTGGGATTCTCATTTATTATTTCTTTTCTTATCCCTCATTATTTAGCTGGCACACACTTGCACAGCAACAAACACTCTTTGATACAACAAACATGAATAAATCGGACATTGCGGCTACTTTTTTAATGCCTGTATTTTTTGCACTCATTGAACAAGACTTAGCCCAACGATTTTTTGCATCCCGTTCAAAAAAAATTGCTTTTTGGTCAGCATTATCAGCAGCAATTTTTATGATTTTATTTTCCTTAGTACCTATTTACTTTGGCATGCAAACAAGAGTACTCAATTTATCAATTACCAATGAAACCAATCCACTTATTCCCTCATTAGAATATATGACCAGTACTTTTGTTTTTGTACTTGCAGTATGTGGTATTATTTCAGCATTTACTTCAACAGCAGATTCATTACTCGCTGCCACGAGTACTAATATTGCAGAAGATTTAGTAAAAGAATATATTCCTCCTAAAAAACGACTTCTCTTTGCACAAATTATTACCTGTGCTATTGGCGTTGTTATTCTTATACTTTCTTATTTTGTCCCGAATGATATTATTGGGACCCTCATTAAAAGCTATGAATTGACGGTCAGTTGTCTTTTTGTGCCCCTTATGTATAGCTATTATTATACTGGCCTAAATAAAAAACCAGCAGCACTCTCAATGCTCACCGGTTTTATATCATTTATCCTAGTAGCATATTATCAAATACCATTTGGTGGTTTACTTGCTGTTTTTTGCTCATTTATTTCATTTGTTAGCTACAATAGATTGCTAAAAGTAAAATTAGTATTGAACAATTAAAAAACCTCATGCTCAAGTTAATGGCAATTAATAATATAGCGATCTAAAAAGGAATTGTTAAATACGCCTTCTGGATCATATTGTTTTTTAATTGCAAGTAAAGATTTATGTCCCGGGTACGCTTGTGCAAATTGCCCTTTAGTTGCCCATGGTTGATATGGTAAATAATAAGTACCATTAGAAGAAAGAGCTGCATCAATAAGTTCTTGTGTCCAGTTTTTTGCTATTTTTTTGCCCTTTTTTTTGTATTAAAAACATTTATATAACAAACAAATGCAAAGGATTCTTGCGGCGCATAGGCAAGCACTGTTTCTTTATCAGCAGGAACATGACGGATTGATATATTGAGCATATTAATGTTATGTTTTTTAATAATAGCTTTGAATTGTTTTGTAAATGTATGATATTGCTCAATAGGTATAAAATATTCTTGTAAAATTGTCGTTGTTGGAAATCGAGTTAATGGCTCATGCTGGCTAATTGATTTGCTCATTTCATAATTGCGCCACACAACACATGGCGTATTAAAATTTTTCCACTCTATCTTTTTGCGTATTTTTTTTGCAAGTTTACTTCTTCTAACTAACTGCTCTCCCACCATATAACTAAAACGATGTAACTTAGTTTGTTTATGCAAACGATCTTTATTTGTCAGTGGTTTATCCGTTTTTTGCCATGAAGTAGCGGCTACTCTATTCAAATCTGGTGGAAATATATTCGCATTATGAAGATGAATAAATTGGTTATTTTTAATGAAATTTAAAAAATATTCTTGATAATAGTCAAGTGATACTTGCTCAACTTTACATTCTAAAACAGAATTATCCACTAAATTAATTGTTGCACGGACAATAATTCCAAGAGCCCCATAGCCACCAATGGCACCATAAAATGCATCTAAATTTTCAGTTCTGCTTGCATGAACAATATCTCCGGAAGCAATTAATAAATCAATTGACTCTACCATTGTTATCAATGACCCATAATGAATATCACGCCCATGAACATTAACACTTAGTGAACCACCAACACTAAAATCATTATATGATTGTATAGCAGCTAATGATAAATTATAACGATCAATATATTCCTGAATATTTCGCCATATTGCACCAGCTTCAATGGTAATTTGTTTTTTATTTTTATTAAAATTAACAATATGATTTAGTTTAACTAAATCAATCATTGTCCCATTATGAGCAGCAATATGGAGCCCTTGAGAGCAACGAGCTCCCGCAGCACTAATTGGTTTTTTTAAAGTTGTCAATTTAATTTGTAACTGAGCAATGGACTCTGGCGTATAAATTGCTTCTACCCGCTCCAAATCAAGTTTGCTTATATCAGTTACCTCAACAGCAGTCATAACCAAATAAAATGTCATAAATAAACTAGTCAAAACAATTTTTTTCATTTGACCTCCATTTGAAAAAATAACTATTTTAAAAAGAATAGCAAATAAATTAAAATATACAAATGGAAAATATTATGATCTTTAAGTGAAAAAAATAATTACAAAAAAATGCTTGCGGATAATCTGATAACTCGAGTTATTACGAAGAAAAATTAAAAAACGTGTTTATAATCTTTACTTCCACTCTCTCTATTCTCTCTTAGCTCTTGAGTAAACTAATTATTTAGTACTGTAAGTTTATCCACTATTTCTACTGCTTTTGATTTTATCGTCCTC
>JBAVPH010000186.1:0-4449 GCA_049692855.1 Candidatus Babeliales bacterium
CTTATTAATGGGTCTTGTGGCATAGAAGAAATAGTAAGTTACATGCAAGAAGACGAATTCTTTATGAAGGAGCTTAAATATATGCTTCAGCCAGTTGTTAAGATTCCAGAGATTAAGTTGCCGTCAGATACCATTACCGTAGCAGTACATATTCGTAAAGGAGGAGGATATGATCAAGCACTTAGCTCTCTTCAGTACTACAAAAGAGATATGATTAGTAAAAGATTTTATGCTGATAAGCGATGGCCACGAAAGTTTCCACCTGAGCAATATTATGCTGATCAAATAATAAAAATTTCCGAATTATTAAGTGATCAACCATTATTTATATATATTTTTACTGATGATCGTAATCCAACAGGATTAGTGAATAGAATAAAAAAAGCGGTTAATAAAAGTAATATTACGTATAGTTGTAGAAGTCGAGGAAATACTTATAAGACACATGTAGTTGAAGATTTGTATAACATGGCGCGCTTTGATTGTCTTATTCGATCAGGGTCAAGTTTTGCAGTTGCTGCGCAACTTCTTGGTAATCATAAAATAGTTATTTATCCAAAATCTTTACAATGGGAAGGAAGAAAATTAATAGCAAATGAGGTAACTATTCTTGATAATCGTAAGTATTAATTATTTATTTTGTCCTCTTTTAACTTCATTACGCACATATTGAAGTTGCATAATTTTATATCTGATGCCTTTTGTCCAATTGGCATGGTGCATGATAATGTTTTTTGGTATTGGTAATTGTTTTGTAGGCGTCCAATGGCAACCAGTAAGGGTACCCCCGCCAAAAAATATATCAGGAAGATAATCCCATGCAATATTTTTTGTCATATTGCCTTTTAAACAACTGGAAAGTGCTGCTTGATCACTGATTGCTTCATTATTCAGCATGATCTGGTATGCATTTTGCCAAAGTTGTAATGTCTTTTCATTACCACGACAAGCAAAAAATCCCGAACAGATGCCATTCTTCGGGCTATTTTTTTGAACAAGTATATCTTTATTTTTCATTAGCTGTTCAATTTTCTTTTGAATAGGACCAAAAAATTGAATATCGACATCAGAAAATATAAAAATTTTTCCCCAATTTTCTTGAACGGCTTGAATAATAAGCTCAACTTTTTTAATTGTTGTTTTTGTCCAACCTTTTTCCATAAAGCTGGCTGAGTGACAAGTTTGGTTATGAAATTTTATAACCAAATCAAAATCATCTTGGATAGAGGGGAGAAACCATTGGTCTTTGAGTACCGTATGAGATGGTGTATATACGGCATATAATTTCATTTTCTCTGGTTTTGTATAAATATTGAAAAAAAATAAAATGATAAACATAATTTGTTTTTTATTCATTAAAATTCCTTTTTTTTAATAAGATAGTTTTTTTGAAAGTTCTGTTGTTATACTACCCAAGTAAATTAAAATGAGTCAACATATTAACCTTGATATAAAACAGGTGAAAAACAATGCTTGCTAAAAATAAAATTATTATTTGTATATTGAGTTGGTTTATAATCAATTCTATTGTTGCAGGCAATGGTTTTATTCTTTTTACGGTGCTATATAACGAGACAAATAAGCAACGGATGCAAGAGTATATTTCTTGCTTTGAGCGTAATAATATACATCCATTAATAGATGAAATACATGTTATTTATGATCAAACAAGAGATGATGATGACAATAAATTATTGCAGTTCCTAAAGAATAAGGGCATTCCTATAACCTATGTTACGGGGCGTCCCACCTATAATTTTTGTTTTATGCTTGCAAATAATTGTTATTCACATAAAAAAATTATTTTAAGCAATGCAGATATTTATTTTAACAATACGTTATTATTGTTACAGGACTATGATTTAACAAATAAATTCCTTGCGCTCACGCGATGGAATGTACAAAAAAATGGTAAAATAGAATTACAGCATGCTTCTTCTCGTCGAGATAATATTTGGTCGCAGGATAGTTGGATTTTTCAGACACCATTGCCTAGTTTTGTTAATGATACTATTAAACTTAGTACAATAAATTGTGATACATGGGTAGCATATTACGCAAAGAATGCTGGATTTGATGTTATTAACCCTTGTCTTGATATTCAATGTTGTCACTTACACTTATCTCAAATTAGACATTTAGGAAATATGCCACCTCCTAAAGGTTCTGGTTTTGGTGTGCCTTGGACCAAATTAAAAAACTGAAGTCTTATTCCCCATATTTTTCTTATTCTTGCATATCAATTCTCTCTATTTGTTACAATTGTTATAAGCTTTTTTACAAATTAGGGGGATGGTGAAAAGGTTTTTATTATTTATTTTTTTAAGTAGTTCCATTATTATCACTCAAAATGTTTTTGCCAAAAAACAAAAAAAACACGATAAGCCCAATAAGATTAATAAAAAAAGTGTATTAAGTGCAATCACGTATAATCTTAATGGGGGACGTTTTGGTGATAATTTACTTTCCTATTGCAAAACAAAATGGCTGGCAGAAAAATATAATATTCCATTTTTTTACAAACGCTTTGAATATTCTCACTACCTTGCTTTGCATAAAAAAGAAAAAAGATATACGAGGGGAACTCCCGTATTGTTTAAAGCTATTCGTTATTTAGTTGGTAAACAAGTTAATAAATTACAACTTAATAGTGCCCTATTATATGTTAAAAAATGGGATTATGATGTTCAGGTTGATTGGAAAAATGAAAAATTTATTAAAAAACTAAGAACATTAATTAGGCCATCTATTCATCTTAATCTTGTTAATTTAGCAAAAAATAATATTTCTATTGCCGTGCATGTGCGCAGGGGCGGGGGTTATCGTGTTGACACAAAAAAACTTATGATCAGTCAACCCTTGCGATTTGTAGCTGACCAGTTTTATGTTGATCAAATAAAGCGAATAGCAACAATGTTTGAGGGTAAAAAAATTTATGTTCATATTTTTACTGATGATCAGAATCCAGAAGTGATTATGGAAAATTTTAAAAAAGCAGTTAATATGGAAAAAATTACTTTCGGTTGCCGTCGATCAAAAAACAATTATTATACCCATGTTTTGGAAGATTTTTTTGCTATGATGAAATTTGATTGTCTAATTAGACCAAATTCACATTATTCACGATTTGTTGAACGATTAGGAGACAACAAAATTATTATTTCTCCTGTTCATGTAAGTGAAGAAAATGGAGAAAAAATAATTGATACTATTAGAATACGGCAATTAACTGAAAATGGCTGGAAGATTAAAAAAATAAAGAATTATAATTTATAGGAGCTATAAGAATTATTTTTTGCAAGTAAAAGGAAAAAATGAAGCAGTATAGTCTATTTTTTATCTTGTTTGTCTTTTATACGCAAGCAAAAATAAGACGACCCTTATTTAAAAAATTTGTAAAAAAAAGAATACACCAACAAAAAATAGTTGCTATACAACAAACTAGTCTCGTAGAAAAGAAAAAGCAGCAGCAAGAAAATATGAATGATATAGAACTTGATGCTGTTCCGTTAAGTGATGGGTCTAGTGCAGTTACTTATGATTTGAATGGAGGACGATTTGGTGATAATTTGTCATCTTATTGTCGAGCAATTTGGCTTGCTTATCGGCATAATATTCCTCTTTTATATAAACAATTTAAATATTCTGAACAATTGATGTTTGCTAATTTTGGCTTACCAATGACGCAGTATAGGAATAATAAATTTAAAGAAAGAATAGTTATTCCCAATCATAATTATTATGATATTAAAAAAGATAATGGCACATTATATGTAATAGGGTGGCGTTCAAGAATTCCAGCAGATTGGAATGATAAAAAGTTTGTTGCATTAGTAAAAAAATGTATTGCCTTGCCTCATTCCTCAACAGGCATAGAAATCCCATCACAGCATTTTTCAATAGCGGTACATATTCGTACTGGTGGAGACTATAAACCAGATAAAACAGCTCGTACGCGGCAACCAAAGCGTTTTGCACCATTGCAATTTTATATAGATCAGATTAAATGTGTTCAATCGATGGTTGAAAATAAAAAATTATATGTACATATTTTTACTGATGATGCAAATCCACTGCATTTTGTAGAAAAAATTAAACAAGAACTTGGTGATGAACAGATTGTCTATGGTTGCCGAGAAAAAAATAATAATTTTTATTCCAATGTATTGGAAGATTTCTTTGCAATGGCAAAATTTGATTGTTTAATTAGACCAGAATCATTGTATTCAATTTATGCGGAACGATTAGGTGATCATAAAATTATTATTTATCCGATGGGAACTGAATTTTGTAGAGAAAAAAGGATGGTTATTATAAAAGAAATTGGAATAAAAGAGCAAACCTCAGATGGTTATGTGATAAAAAATATAAGGATATAGTAATGAAAATGTCTAAAAAATTAATAATAAATTTTTTACTCTTAATTAATTCTGCCCCACACATATTGAC
>JBAVPH010000187.1:0-8222 GCA_049692855.1 Candidatus Babeliales bacterium
AAATAATACTACCCCTTCAATGGTTGCACAAACAAAAGACGGAAAACGATTAGTTGGTGTATTGGCTAAACGACAAGCAGTAACTAATCCAGAAAATACCGTCTTTTCTGCAAAACGTTTTATTGGACATAGCTACGATGAAGTAAGTGATTTAATTAAGCAAATGCCATACAAAGTAACAAAAAAATCGAATGGTGATGTTGGTATTGTCATGCAAGGTAAAGAATATTCACCACAAGAAGTTTCTGCTGCTATTTTGAGCAACCTTAAACAAGTAGCGCAAGATTATTTAGGTGAAAAAGTAACAGAAGCAGTCATTACAGTACCAGCCTATTTTAATGATTCACAACGACAAGCAACGAAAAATGCAGGAAAAATTGCTGGTTTAGAAGTAAAACGTATTATCAATGAACCAACTGCTGCCGCACTTGCTTATGGTTTTGACAAAAAACAAAGCGGGAATATAGCAGTATTTGACTTTGGTGGTGGTACATTTGACATATCTATCCTAGATGTTAACGATGGTGTAATTGAAGTAAAATCTACAAATGGTGATACAAAACTAGGTGGTGATGATGTTGATCATGTCCTTGTAAACTATTTCATTGAAGAGTTTCAAAAAGAACAAGGAATTAATCTTCATAATGACAAAATGGCATTACAAAGATTAAAAGAAGCAACTGAAAAAGCAAAAAAAGAACTTTCAACCTTGCAAGAAACAGAAATTAATCTGCCATATATTACTGCTGATGCAACGGGGCCAAAACATTTAAATATTAAAATTTCACGAGCAAAATTCGAAGCACTTTGCAGTAAAATTTTTGATAGACTTCTTGAACCATGCAAAAAAGCACTTGCCGACGCAAAATTTTCAGCAAGTGATATTAATGAAGTAATTCTCGTAGGTGGTTCAACAAGAATTCCAAAAGTACAACAACTTGTAAAAGAATTTTTTGGAAAAGAACCAAATAAATCCGTTAACCCTGACGAAGTAGTTGCAAGTGGTGCAGCAATTCAAGGGGGTGTGTTGGCTGGTGATGTAACTGATGTGCTCTTACTTGATGTAACACCATTATCATTGAGCATTGAAACTATGGGTGGCATCGCAACAAAATTAATTGAACGAAATACTACAATTCCAAGCAAAAAATCGCAAATATTCTCAACAGCAGAAAATAATCAGACAGCAGTAGATATCCGTGTCTTACAAGGTGAAAGAGAATTTGCAAAAGACAATAAGCTTCTTGGTCAATTTAGACTTGAAGGAATTCCAACTGCGCCACGCGGTGTCCCGCAAATCGAAGTTACTTTTGATATCGATGCAAACGGTATTGTCAGTGTATCAGCAAAAGATAAAGCAACGGAAAAAGAACAACGAATAACAATCACCAGTAGCAGTGGATTAAGTAAAGAAGAAATCGATCGAATGGTACAAGAAGCAAAAGAACACGAAGCAGAAGATAAAAAAACAAAAGAAACCGTTGAAAAACGGAATAAACTTGATGCCACAATTCTTGAAATTGAAAAAACAATCAGTGAAAACAAAGAAAAACTTGAGCAAGCAGATATAGAAGTAGCTGATCAAGCAATTGAAAAAGCAAAACAAATACTCAAAGAACAATCTGAAAATGCTGAAGAATTGCAAAAAGCAACTGATGAATTGTTACAATCTTCTTACAAAATTGCTGAAACACTCTATAAACAAAATGCTCAACAAACAAACACCACAGATAATACTGAACAAGCAACTGAAAGTAGCAGCAATCAATCATCAGAAAAAGAACCGATTGATGCAGAAATTAATCAGTAACAGATATAATATATAGAACTTAAAAAAAGCCTCTGAAAAGTAATTAAAAAAGCTTTCAGAGGCTTTTTTAATTTTTATCCTCTATTTTTTTTCTTTTTTGTCACATTGACATGTTTTAATAAACCCAACAAGACAAATTACCCCAGCAATCCCTACTACATAATGCAATGGTACAATAAATGCAGGAAATCTCATTACCATCCATTCAGAATTAAAAAAATTAATACCAAATGGCATTAATCCAACATTAATTGCTGCAAGCGAGGCAATAAGCCATGACGCCATAAATAATACATGTTTTGGAGAATCCTTCATATGTTGCATTATAACTCCTTTTTTATAAAAAAATATAATATACTAAATATATACTTCTATTGTTTTTCATAACATAGTAGACCAATTTATGCAACAAAATCTAGGAAATTTATCTGATCAGAATAAAATTTTATCAGATACAATTAAAAAAATTATATTCTATCACGAAAGAACATTATGAGCATTCAAGCTGGCTTAGTTGGATTACCAAATGTTGGTAAATCTACTCTTTTTAATGCATTAACTAAATCAAGTATTCCAGCAGAAAACTATCCTTTTTGCACTATTGATCCTCATATTGCAATTACGCATGTACCAGACACACGGTTAGCATCATTACAAAAAATTTATAATGCAAAAAAAATAATACCTGCCACCGTTACCTTTGTTGATATTGCCGGACTCGTCAAAGGAGCTGCATCGGGCGAAGGACTTGGCAACCAATTTTTAAGCCATATCAGAGAAGTCGATTTAATTATTCATGTCTTACGCTGTTTTCAAGATGACAATATTTTATATAGCGGCGATATACTTGATCCAATCGCCGATTATGAAATTATTATCGAAGAACTCATGCTCAAAGACTTAGACTCAGTTGAAAAACGACGAGCAAAAATAGAAAAATTATTAAAAGGAAATCTCACCAGTAATCAAAAAACAAGTCTCCAAATTGAATACCACCTACTCAATCAACTAAAAGCAGCACTCGACAACGGGAAACAGGAACAAGTGAAAAAATTAATTACAACAACCTCCGTAGAAACTATCCCATTGCTAAGTGCAAAAAATTTTCTCATTATTGCTAATATTACCGAAGATGAGTTAGAAGATAATCATTATAAACAAAATAAAAATTATCAATTATTGATAAAAAAATTTGGTCATGAATGCGTTATTCCCGTCTGCGCAAAAATAGAATATGAACTTTCTCAACTTTCAGATAAAGAAGCAGAAGAAATGATGGGGTTGCTTGGCATGCATGAACGAAGCTTAGACATTATTATCAATAAAACATATCAACAATTAGGGTTGATTACCTTCTTTACCTGTGGGCCAAAAGAAATTCATGCCTGGCCAATCAAAAAAGGAGCAACAATTAGACAAGCCGCCGGGGAAATCCATTCCGATCTTGAACGAGGCTTTATCTGTGCAGAAGTATTTAATTATCATGATCTGATAGAACTCGGCAGTCAAACAACTCTCAAACAGCAAGGGAAAATACGTATTGAAGGTCAAGGATATCTTGTACAGGATGGCGATATTGTAAATATTCGATTTAACGTTTAGCCCTTTACATTTTCCACTTTCCTGGTATAATGGAAATATAATAAATAAAAAAAATATTTTTAAAAATTCAATTAGAGCTATTAAAAGGTAAAACAATGACTAATTTAAGGTCAAAAATAGCTTTTTTAGTGACTATTATTGCCGTTTTAGGTACTCAAAATAGCCATTCATTTTCGCTACCAAAAATTAAATTGCCTGATATTAAAAATTGCTCTATATTTGCAAAATGCTTACTCAAATCAGTCTGGCATACCATAACCAAAAAAACAGAACTTGATCGCAACTGGGCTGCTATATACCACGCACATGCTACTATAATTCAGGATCCTCAACAAGCCTCCCAACATTTTAAGCAAATAATCAAAAACACCTCAATAAATACTGCAGAATTTAAATTTGGTCTTTCTTCATCTGCCTACCAATTTGAAGGAGGCATAATCAATGAATGTGCCTCAACCAGATTTTATAATAATCATGGTTTAGCAACACCCGGCAAAGCATGCGATTTTTGGAATAACTATGAAACAATGATTAAAGAAATAGCTGAAAAAACATACATAAAAACATTCAGACTTGAAGTATTTTGGAGTAGAATTCAACCGCATAGTCCTGGCACATTTGATGAAAAAGCGTTACAACACTATAAAAAAATAATAAAAACAATAAAAAAATATAATATTGAACCACTTGTTGTTTTTCACCACTATACAATCCCAACCTGGTTTGAAGATATTGGTGGATTTGAAAAAAAAGAAAATATTAATCATTTTGTACACTTTTGTACAAAAGTATATCAAACACTTCAGCAAGATGTAACTTATTGGTCAACCTTTAATACCGTTGAAGGCTATGCATTTAAAGGATACTATACCGCCGAAGGAGCACCCGGAATTAAAGGAGATATGCAAAAAACAGCAACAGTGATTAAAAATATGCTTGAATCACATGTACGCGTATATAAAGCAATAAAAAGATTATATAAAATTCATGCGTCAACGTATAAAAAATATCAAGCAATGAAAATTCCAGAACCACAAATCGGTATTCAAAAAAATATACTTCCACTAGATCCAGCCAGCACAACATGGAAACAAAAAATATTATCCGCTTATTTATTACCCCTCGGCTCTCAAATAGTTTGTGATATTGGCAATATGTTTCAAAATGAAGGCTTTTATAACTTTTTCACTACTGGTACTTATCAGGCATATATACCAACAAAAGTACTTGTTAAACATACAAATAAGGATGCACCAAACTGTCTTGACTGGATTGGTGTTAATACCTACTCAAACCGCTACATGTATCTTGGTAAAGAGGTAAAAGAAAAAGACCCTGAAAAACAGACCCTCAATCCAAATTACCGTTTTTATCCACAAGGAATTTATCGCGCTATACAAGAAGTAGCAAATCAGATAGCAAAACCAATTGGAAAATTAAAAGGAATGGATTCAATTCCTATTTGGGTTACTGAAAATGGTATTCCAACAGAATATAACAATAAAAACGATGATGCAAAAAGAACCCGTTTTTTCCAACAAGCGTTATTTACCATTTCACAAGCAATTGCTGATGGTTATCGAGTAGAAGCTTATTTACCATGGGCATCTCATGATAACTACGAATGGGGAGCAAAAAAAGGGTTTGGGACTAAACCTTATGGCTTTTTTCAAGTTGATCCAAAAAATCCAGCTGGCCCTCATCCGCTCAAAAAAGGTTCTGAATATTTCTGTAACTTTGTACAAGCATTTTATAATAAATAATTTTACAATAAAGATCATCTTATGAATAAACAAGACCGCCAATTTAAAAAAATAGTATCGATACTTTTGTTAAGTATCGTCTCACTTACAATTGTTAATGCAAAACAAAGCGCTGTCTACTGGGATTGGAAAACAATTAACCCACTTGAAATAAAATTTCCAGAATCATTTTTATGGGGAACAACTACCCATGCGTATGAGGTAGAAGGTAATTGCAATAATAATACCTGGTACTTATGGGAAACAGAGACAGATAATAGTTCTCCTTTGACAATTGAGCGTTCTGGTAACACCTGTGATCATTGGAATCAATACGAAGAAGATATCAAAAAAATGAAAGCGATGGGACTCAAGTCTTATTGTTTTTCACTTTCTTGGGAAAAAATAGAACCATATGAAGGACATTTCGATGATAATGCATTACAACATTATGTCGACGTATGCAATGAGTTAATTCATCATGATATAAAGCCAGTTATTATTTTAAAAGATTACCGCGATCCTATCTGGTTTGCACATAAAGGTGGTTTTGAAAAAGAAAAAAACATCACTTATTTTACTCGTTTTTGCAAAACAGTTCTTGAAAAACTACATGATAAGGTCGATCAATGGATAACCTTTTGGAACCCTGAAATTTATGCCATCAATGGCTATTTAAACGGCACCATTCCACCAGGCAAAAAAGATATACAGCTTGCTTCCATCGTACTCAAAAATATAACCCAATCGCATATGCAGACATATAAAGCAATAAAAATTATTGATGAAACAGCCCAAATTGGTATTACAAAACATATTTATTCCGTCAAACCATGGAACGAATTTAACCCGCTCGACCATCTTGCATGTAAAGTCATCAACAAATTGATAAATGAACCATTATACACTTTTTTCAAGACAGGTATTTTTTCCATAAAAATTGTGCTTCCCCCCTATTTGGCTTGGGTAACATATGAAAATATAGCTGCATCAAAATCGCTTGATTTTATTGGTGTCAGCTATCACTCACATGGTTATATGAATAATTTTAAAGCTATGCGCAATCCAAATGAACTAGCTACAGACCTTGATAAATTTTCAATATACCCAGAAGGATTATATGAAGGAATCAAAGAAGTTTCAGAAGAAATTGGAAAACCATTAAACATTCCAATTTATATTACCCAAAACGGAGTTGCAACTACCGATACTGCTACACAAGATCTTTTTTTAAAACGGCATTTATATGCCCTTTCAAAAGCAATCAATGAGGGGCATGATGTACGTGGATATTTTTACTGGACATTCATGGATTGTTATTCATGGGGAACGTATGACATTAAAATGGGTATCTTAACGAAGGATCGTGAACTCAAGGAAGGTGCGCAATACTTTGTTGACGTAATCAATAACAATAAATAAAAAAGAACGAAAGTTAATCCCCCATTCTTTTTTATTTATTTTCAAAAACTAAGAATTAAAACTATATTAAGAAATAGCACTGTTTACTTTTCTTTGCAAATCTTCTGAAAGTGGTTGTCCACTCCAATCCACGTACCACCGATTCAATACAAGCAACTTTCTTGTTCTTTCCTCTTGTCCAATATTGTCAATAGAAAGCATATAATGAATACCATTCTTGATTGCTATTTGTTGGTCTTGCGGTAAAACAAGGCCCTTAATAATAGTTGGCTCAGAATCAAATGTGTTTATTAGTTCTGTAACCCAATAGTCATTATATAATCGCACAATATTTTTTGAATCTATAACGGTCCAAATTCGTTTCCCATGTTTCTTTTCTAAAATCATACTAAACCAATGGCCATTTATTTGGCTTTCTGTCCGACTACCAGTATTGATTAAGAATACATGCGAATTGCCTTTCTGAACCTTTTTTTCTATTTCATCTGTAAGTAGATTCAAAATATCTACTCCATCAATAATCGAGTAATTTTCCTCATCAAAAATTTCCATTTTTAATAAGTTCTCTAAGCTCTTCTTCAGTAAGCCATTCACCTTCCCTAAACCATTCATCACTATTATTCCATGCAGGACAGCCTCGTCTTAACCCTATAATCTGTTTCCGCAAGTCCCCAATAACTTCGTCAGACGGCATTGCACAGGCTTCTCGAGATATCTGCGTAGAATTAAGCGGATCTGAAATATTTTTACCCCAATTTAATGCAATAAAAGCATTTTTAATAGTTTGATATCCACAACTCGCTTTGCCACCACCAACCGATATCGTCTTCCCATTGATTACTTCTTCTGTATTTTGATGCAAAACTGCAAGCTGTTGAATACTAGTTTTGTCAGAAAGTTGATATTTTCTTCCTTGAACCCATTCACCATTAATGTTAATAGTGTCACTTGCAAGATATATTCTATCAAATTGTTGCTCAGCATCTACTTTATTTTGCTCTTCTTTGCTCAAAATTACTTGCTCAACAAAATTCAATATGAACAGCACTTTCTGGCTCTCTATGCTCCAATCTCTCTGAATCACTTAAACATTCAGCTAATCCTGTCCCCTGCCCAGCAGATCTTTCTTTAATTTCTGCTTCTCTGGCTTGTTCATTATTTTTTTCTTCATCGCCAAAATTAGGAGGAAAATCCGAATTTTTAGTCGGTTTTTCACTCAAAATATCTTTCTTCTTCCTTGCCCGATACCAGAGCATACCTAATGTTACAATTCCAGTAGCAACAATTACAGGTGCAAATTTCCGAAACGATTCTGAGGAAAACAATGCGCCGGCAGACCGTTGTGCCCACTTAACACAATCTCCTAAATTAAAATTCAAAGTAGCTGTTTCTGTTGAAATAGATGCAAATAAAGCACCTGCCAATAATAGTGATAAAAAACTTTTTCTTTTCAATTCCATTTACAGAACCCCCAATTATTTTATATAAAATAACTATATTTAATCAGCATTTTTAACCTGATTTATGTATAAGTATAACAGTAATATTAAAAATTTCAAATTGAAAACTTTATAAATTAAGAGCTTATACGAAAATTCCACTCATATTAAAAAGTCTTAAAGAACAGGCAATTTGAAGAAAAGCAA
>JBAVPH010000188.1:0-4942 GCA_049692855.1 Candidatus Babeliales bacterium
CCATTCAATCAGTGATTTGTCAGAAAAATAGCGTGCTACTTTATATAAAGAAATGAATAAGGTATTAAAATATGCAGTATCATTGCGGACTAAAAAAAAAAATTTAGGACAACGCTATTTTTCTGATCAAAATAATAAAAATTTTAAATCTACTTATCTTATTCCTCGTTGGCATGGCGATATGCAATGTCCTAAAGATAAAAGCCATGTATTAAAAAAATCAACAATTGGTGGAAGAAGTTCTTATTATTGTCCAAAAGACCAAAAGTAAATTAAAAGCTACTTTTTTTTTTATTTTTTTTTGTAGACGAAGGGGAAATCTTTTTAAAATAAAATAACTTTGCTAATTCATTGATTATTAAATAAGAAACAAGAAGAAAACTTATGGTAAGTAATTCTGAATAAGTGGGTAACGAAAAAGAAAAAAGATGCCCCAAATTAGTAAAAGGCAGTGCAACAGTAAATAGTATTACGGTAAGTGAAGCAGTAATCAGGGCTATGCTTGGATAAGGTTTTGAATAAAAAAAAGAATGGTTTCTTACAATAAAAATGAGACCTATTTCCGTGAGAACGCTCAATATAAACCAGAGTGTGCGAATTAAAGGAATAGGAATGGTATTATAATACAAACCAAAAAGGGCTAGGTCTAAAAAAACGCTAATGGATGCTAAGAATAAAATAAAAAAAAGTCCTTTTCCTAATTGATATTGTTTAGGTTCTTTTAAGTCTTTTGGTAAAACATGGTCAGTGCTAATCGCTAACAAAGGAAGGTCAGAAAGAAGATTAACAAGGAGGATTTGGATTGGAAGAATGGGCAAATAAGGAAGTACAAGTGCTAAAAGACCAATAGAATAATAATTACCTAAGTTGCTTGAAAGAGTTGTTTTTACGTAGGTATCTATATTAGCAAATATTTTTCTTCCTTCTTTAATAGCAAAAATTAAAATGGATAAATTTTTTTCTAAAATAATAATATCAGCAGCTTGGCGTGCAATATCGACTGCTTCTTTTACTACAATACCAACATGTGCTGCTTGCAATGCGGGTGTATCATTTATTCCATCACCTAAAAATCCCACGGCATATTTTTTTTGTAATGTGTTGAGAATTTTTAATTTCATTGTTGGGGTAACTCTGCTGAACACAATATTATCAAAACAAGTTTTTTCGAATGCTGCATCTGATAATTTTTTTAATTCTTGAGCATTGATGATTTGCTGAGGGGATGAAATGAGTCCAATTTCTTTTGTAATAAAATAAGCCACTTCTTTGGCATCACCAGTTAAAACTTTTACATTGATGCCAAATTTTTTTGCACTTTCTATTGTTCTTTGTGCTGATGGTTTAATAGGGTCAATAAAAGAAAAAAATCCTAAAAAAGTAAGATTATTTTCATCGGAAGAATTAAACTTATCATTTTTTATTGGCTTTATTGCAATTGCAAGGATTCGCTTCCCTTCTTCTCCTTTTTCTTTAAAAAGATTTTCAAATGTTTTTTTTGGCTTATTAAAATGGGAAGAAATTTGTAATAATACTTCAGGAGCCCCACGCACAATAAGGTATTTTTCTCCCTTGCTGTCTTGTACAACAGCATTACTTGTTAAGCTTTCAGAATCAAAAGTTTTTTTAAAAATAAGTTTAAATGTTGCTGCTTTTTGACGAATCACAGGATCTATTTTTTCGAGGAGTGCTGCATCAAAATTTGTTAAAAAATGGGGATCTTCAATTGAAAGCAAGCCAAAAAGAAGCAATTCATTAGTATCTTGCGCAATAATGTCAGCAATGTTCATTTTATTTTCGGTAAGTGTTCCTGTTTTATCAACACATAAGATATCAATATCAGCAAGATCTTCTATAGAAGAAAGCCTTTTTATAATTACATTATTTTTGTCTAAAGTAATAGCTGCACGGCCAAGGGCGAATGCAATAACAGCAGGAAAGGCTTCAGGAATAATACCAACAATGAGGGCAATAGCGAAAATAATTAAATTTGCTGCTTGGACCGTCGGATTAATAATAAATTGTATTATAATAATAAGAGGAATAGAAACAAAGGCAATTAAAGCTATGGTTTTTGAAAATTGTTTCACTCCTTTTACATAAGAACTAGGAGGTCTAACTTCAGCAACTAATTGCGCAATAGAACCAATTTGAGATTGAGTACCTGTTGCAATCACTATTCCTTTTCCTTGTCCTCTGAGTATGTGTGATCCTGCAAAGAGTATGTTATTCATTTTAAAAATTTCATCAGTTGGAGTTGTTAATGGTTGCGATGTTTTGATAATATTTGTCGATTCACCAGTTAAAATTGATTCATCAATAACTAACGAATGCGCTTCAAGTACCCTGATATCCGCGGAAACAATAGTACCTGCGGTAAAAATAACAATGTCTCCTGGAACGAGTAATGTTTTATCAATACTTATTATTTTATTATCACGGAGTAGAGTGCAAGTTAAAGCTAATTTTTTATTAAGATATAAAAGTATGTTACGTGCTTTTGCTTCTTGATAGAAACTAAAAAACACATCTATTGCTATAAAAAAAAGAATGAGAAATCCGTTATAAACATCTTTGCTTCCAAAAGCAAGAATAGAGGCTACGAGTAAAAGGTATACAAAAGGATCATTCCATTGTTTTAAAAAAAGATGAAAAAGAGTTTTTTCTTTGGTTGGAATTACGTTAGGGCCATACTGATCTATTCTTTGTAACGCTTCTTTATTAGTTAATCCTGTCCGTGAAGTTTGAAAAATTTGTAAAATTTCATTTTCTGATTGAAGAGCCGCTTGTGAGATGCTTTCAGAAAAATCCATTGATTACTCTGGCTAAAATAATTTAACTATATAATTATCTTATTTATTTTTTGACCCATTTACCTTCTTTGTTCTTTTTATATTCTTTTTCTACCGCAGCCCAAGCAACTTTATGGGCACTGGATTCATTGTTGTATTGTTTTTCTGCATTATTAAATGCTTTGAGGTATATACTTTGGGCATGGTCTGGTAAATGATTTTTAACAGCTCCAGGTAAATCATCATTTGATGAATATGGCATATTGCCCTCCTTATATTGAAACATCATTATGTAGAATGTTTATATCTAATTAATTCTATTCATAATGATGTTATAAATTACAATAATTTGAGAAAAAATTAAGTAATCGATGCAAATTGCTGTAAATATTGAATTCTTTCTTCAGGAGTAGATGAACGAATAGGATAAATTACTGTATCCCATATTCCTTTTAATTTAAGAGCATCCATAATTCGCATGAAAGCATTTTCTTGTTTATATTTTTCTTTCACCTTTTTGACGCGTAGAATGGCTTTTGAAACACAATCAATTGTTGTTAATTTTGCTGCTTCAAGATCAATTTGCTTTTGGCAATAATTTGTTGCTAACTGCATACTCATGAATATTGATAGTCCCATAGTGAGTGTCGCAAATGTTTGCATTGTATTTTTACTGACAGAAAGCATTTCTGTTTTTATTCTATTGTCCATTACAGAATAATTAAAAAAATAATAGTTGTCGGGAAATAATTTATCTAAGCTATATTTTTTACTAAGGAAATAGGAGGAAGCAAGAAGTGTTGCCAATGTACTTGTTCCTATGCCGCCTACTTTTAATGATTTGTAATTTGCTTTTTCGGCAATCGTAAGGGCAATAATGCCTACAATTTCTTCATATGATGAATCTATAAAAACTTCATAACAAAGATGAAGATCTCCCATAATATCAACGTAAGATTCAAAATTTTTAAAAGTAAGAAATGTGTTTCCGGTATGAGTATACCTATCGTAATCGGTTGTTATTTGTTGTGCAGTAAAAAATTTAATGTATTTTGGCATAGGGATAGAAGCTTCTGCTGTTAATTGTTCAATAATGTAATATAAAGTAGGATGAGTCTCTTGAGTAATATGTGCGTGAATAGAATTCGATGCTATTTCATCGCGCATTATAGTAACAATTTTTTCTTGAGAAGCATGAGAATTCATCATAATCATTGCAATCAACGTAGCAACAAAATACTTTATTTTTATAAAATTCCATTTTTTATTAAAAGAAGATATGTATTTAAATTTAGCACATTTACTATAACATAGTTAA
The DNA here is from genome assembly GCA_049692855.1 of Candidatus Babeliales bacterium. Classification (GTDB taxonomy): domain Bacteria; phylum Babelota; class Babeliae; order Babelales; family Vermiphilaceae; genus JBAVPH01. The sequence continues at coordinate 4,111 of JBAVPH010000188.1, forward strand.
TTATTACAGCAATAAAAATTTATCTTTTATGTAATGAGATACAATGTTTTTTTATTATTTAATTTTTTAAAAATAAAATAGACAAATAAGGGGGTCCAGTGCTAAATTGTATCTAAAATTTTATATGCTTTTTAGCTTAAGAGAAGGAATTACCGATGACAATTCTTTTGATTGTTAATTTAATAATAGCAATTATGACTGGTAATTTTTTATATGCGGGGCAAGAATCAGGAGTGCCATATTTTTGTACTCCTTTATTAAATAATTACAAAGGGTTAAAAGTTGAAAAAGCTGAAGAAGTAGAAATGAAGGAAAAATCAGCAGCTGCAGAAGTAGCCGGAGGAGCTACAGAGCTAAATGATTTTATAAATCAAGAGTTATGGAGAAGTGAAGACTGGGTAAAGAGAGATTATACAGTTGTTTTTGAAAAAATAAAAAATACAAAACAAAATCTTTTTTTAGACTTTTTAGAGAAATTAGAAAAAGTGCATAATTGCAACGATAGACAAAAAAAAGAGAAGAAAGCGAATGCATTAAGAGCAGAATTAGTTAGAGCAATTTTGGCGTATAACGAAAAAGAAAAAAAACAAGAGCATGATACTTTTCAGAAATTAATGAACAAGCTTCATCTACCTATAGGTTGTGGAGGAATCATTGTTTTTGGATCTTTTACTGTTTTTTTAATTTCTCTTATTGATTATCTAGACTTAGAGCTTATACGAAAATAAAAAAAGGATTAAAGAGCCCTTTAAAATTGGCTATAATTAGCCAAATAACAAAAACAATAAAGGGCTCTAATGAAGCATATATCAAATTCACTTTGGAGTGAACT
>JBAVPH010000189.1:0-2572 GCA_049692855.1 Candidatus Babeliales bacterium
GAAAAAATCCCTAATACATAGGGATACTTAATAAATAATTTCAATCCAGCCAGCACACCTGTTTCCTGAACTTCTTTTTTTTTCTTTTTTTCCATTTGATATACCGCTTCATAACCATGCAAATAACGGCCCGGAACTTTTTTTACTAAAAAAAATATAATAACTGGAACCAATAACAACATTATTGATGAAACTGCCATAATAACCTGATGAGTAATAATTTCAGAAAAAAAATCACCTGGTAATGCACGAGAGCTGCGAGAAAACAAAATCCAAGCAATTCCAGCACTCAACATTCCCCCCAATTTTGAGCCGGATACAATAAAGCCATAGCTTCTTTTTGCTCCTTCCGGACTTGTGACAGAGTTTGCAAATGCCCAAAACACACTGACAACAAATGGAGAATAGCCCTCAACAAAAAAATAAAATAGCCAACCAAATAATCGATAAGGGCTCGTATCAGTATTTCCAATACCAATGCTTGGATGTCCAATAAAAAAAGTAAATATTAAACTGACAATACCAAAAAATAGACTATAAAAAGCGAGTAATTGATAACGTCGCAAATCATCAACGAACTTTGCATAAATAAAAATAGCAGGAATAAGTACTAACATGCTTACAACTTTAGCCCATGGAATATATTCTTTTCCAACAATGCTAACAAAAATAGCATTCTTCAAATCCCTTGTTACTGTATAAGCACCAATAACAAGAAAAAAAGTAATTGCTAAACATAAAACTTTAAGACGCTCATGTGGCTCAATGTCAAAAATTCCAGAAAGCCACTGCCTTATTTTTGTCCCCATCAAAAAAACCCTTCCTGAAAAAAAAGCCTTCTAAAAACTAGAAGGCTCCTTAATTTTATATTTTCACTCATGTTAAAAAACAAAACAATACTTATCAGTTAGCATACAATGCGTTTTTCTTTAATTGCGCTATCATACGTTTTGGCAACATATAAAGCGATAAACAACCAACATCCTATGCAACCTAATGATATTATAGAACTTAATGTTAAAAAGCGCACAACTCCCTCTACAACGCCATATTTCATTTTAAAGGTTGCCCGCCAAGTATTAATAACTGACCCTATTCCTTTTGAACCACGAGAACCAAACATTTCAATCCATGCTTGTGCTTTGTATTTCGTATCTTTTGATGTTGGAATGTATAATTGTTTTAAGGTTGGCTGATTCAATGCATAGTTTACTGCTTTTGAAATTACCATTATCCAAAATGCAACACCTAATGCTGTCGGGTTAAACTTAACTATCAATACCGCTCCTGTCACCAATAAGGGTAATAATAGTAGTGATGCTTTCATGCCAAGATGTCGTTGAATATTATTAATACCAAACAAAACACATAAAGTAGAAATAACACCCGTCATCCATGCATATTCTGCAAGATAGCTTGAGACTGCTGCTTCACTGGTAAAAGTAGTAGCTACTGTTGATTTAAAATGATAATCCAAAATTGTTACAATGACTTCATAAATAGTGATAATCAGAAAAATACCAAGAAGATACCATTGAGAAACAAGTAGTTTTAGCCCTTCTAAGAATCCTGGTTCTTCTTCTTTTGCTTCTTCTTCAGTTTCCTGAAAACCAGCCAATTGATCTTTTGGTGTTACACGCATAAATACCCAAAACAATATCCCTAAAAGAATCATTAATCCTGAACATATTGCAACAATTGGTGCACTATTTGCAAATCCTAATCGCCTTGGGTTAAGTAATAGTGGTCCTAAAATGTTACCTACTTGTCCAAACAAGGCAATAATTGGAAAACCTCTTTTAGCAGAATCTGGTTTTGTTGTATCAGTTGTAAATGCCCAAAAAAGTGCGACTATTAAGGACCCAAAACTTTCAACAAATACATACCAGACCCACCCTAAAACACGCCATGGGCTTTGTACCGTGTTGACAAGGCCTAAAGAAGCATTGGAAAATGCTAGGTAAAAGAGCAATGCAATAACGGCATATATAGTAATAAGAATGTAAAAAACTTTATGACGAGAATACTTATCAATAAGCTTACTATATGCAATTACAAGAGGAAAAATAACAACTAAAGATAGCATTTTTGCCCATGGTTGATAATCCATCCCTACAATTGCATTAAAAATGCTATCTTTCATGGGCCTAAGCGTCCAATAAGTTCCAATAATAAGACCAAAGATTGCTGCAAGAAAACCAAATTTTTTTAATTCAGCACTACTCTCAAAATCACCCCAAAGCGCTGTTGCGATGCGTTTTAACATTAAAAAGACCCTTTCCCAAAGCTATTTAAATAAACTATTATCAGTGATTAAATTAGCAAAAAATTACTCATTTGTAAAAACAAATAAAAAATATAATCAAACACTTAAATAACTATATGAATTGTTTTTTTTGTTTGTTTCTTGCAGTATATTAATTAATATATTAATTTTAAATTAAAGACAAATAGGAATCAATTAATCAATTTTATTCATTTTATCCTTATTTTCGCAATTTATTGACAAAAATAATCAATAAATTACCATTAAAAATAAAGAATTATGCTATAATGATAATATATTTTAAAG
>JBAVPH010000190.1:0-2200 GCA_049692855.1 Candidatus Babeliales bacterium
CATTTATATATACTCAATCGCTACTATTTTTTTCTTTAACTTCTTTAATAAATTTTTTTAATTTTTTTGGTGTTGGTTGACATAAATCAATAATATTTCCATTTGGATCTTTTATACTCACCATAATACCATGCAATTTTTCAATTGGATCACTGGCAAATGTAACTTGATTATTCATTTTTTGAAAAAATTGCGCAATATTGTCTATTTCAAAAACAATACCGGCACGCCGCTCTTCTTTTGCATTTCCAGGACAAAGACCTAACCTTGCCCCTTCAAGCTCAAATTCCGCCCATTTATCTTTGAGGTGAAAGGTCAATTGAAGACCAAGTTTCTGATAAAAAGCTACTGCAGCCTCTAAATCAGCTTGCATTAAAATTACCATATGAATTTTTTTGATCATAGCTAATTCCACCATAAAAGACCCTTAATTTTCAATTAATATATTTAAGAATAACGCAATTATGGAGATAATTAAAGAGCAAGACTGTTGTCTAAAAAAAATACCTATTGTATGCTTACATATATAACGTAAAAAAATAAAAAAAAAGGAGAATAATGGCCCATATTTTCCCATCTCTTATTGCAGGAGATTTATTAAACCTGCAAAAACAAATAACCCTTCTCGATCCTTATGTCGATGGCTATCACTTGGATATTATGGACAACCACTTTGTGCCAAATTTGACCTGGGGCCCTATGTTTATTAACGCAATAGCACAGGCAACTTATCGTACAATATGGGTACATTTGATGGTTGAAAACCCAACAGAATGGGTCAATCTTCTTTCCCTACCGCCTGGCAGTATCTATACTTTTCACATTGAAGCAGAAAAAGAAATTCCAAAATTAATTAAACGAATAAAAGAAAAAAAATGGAATGTTAGTATCGCAATAAGCCCAGGAACGTCCGTAGAACAAATGTTCCCACTTCTCAACACATTAGACCAAGTTCTCATTATGTCAGTTGAGCCAGGATTTTCTGGACAGGATTTTTTACCAAAAATGGTAACAAAAGTGGAAAAACTTGCTGCATACCGAGACACAAGCGGGGCTTCTTTTAAAATAGGTATTGATGGAGGCGTTACCGAATCTAATATAAATATGCTTGTCAAAAAAGGGGTAAATGACTTTGCTATAGGCAATAATATTTTAAAAGCAAAAAATCCAGTAAAAAAATTAGAAGAATTACGAAATTTAATAAAATAACGACATACGGTTTTAATCCGTATCTTTTGCTAATGAATTTTACTCTTCATCCCCAAATTTAAAAAAACCATGGAGGTTTTTATAGTTGTTTAGCAATAAAAAAAGAGAACTGAGGCTCAGTTCTCTTTTTTTATTAATTTATAAAAACTTATTTATAGCTCTATCTATTATTCAAAAACAATTTCAGGATTATCATCTTCGAATACATCATATCTACGCAATGATTCATCTTCTGTTTCATTACATTTGTGACATTTTTTCCAACAATAGTAAGCAACGCCCCCTACTGCAAGAATAATTACTGCTCTACCCAAATTTTGCTCATTATTAGCTAAGAATTTACCAACACATTTTTCTTTTAAAAATCCTGAGTTAGCTAATTTTTTAATAGCGCTTGTTAGAAAGATTTTATTTGCAACCCAGTCAATTGAATTCCCTCCAAATTTTACAGGTGCCCAAGCTACCGTTGCTACTTTACCAAGCAAACTTACATTTTTATTTGGAGCATCTGCGTCTGCGCTTTCACTGCTTTTTGCTTTCGATTCCATCGTAGAAACATCAGTCTTAGAAGCATCATTTTTTGCAACTTCTAATTTTTCACTTTTTACTTCAACTTGTTTTACCTCCGGTACACTTGGAGAACCCTTGCCAGAATTTTCATCAGCACAAATTGCTACCTTTGGCAATAAGAGTATGCTTAACAACAAAGTAACATGTAATTTATTCATAAAAAAAACCTTCCGCGTTAAATAAAAATATAACTTAGATAAAAACTTTCTTAATTTTTTTATTTTTTCACTATTACAACTGTAATATTCTTTTCTAGTTTAAACAAAACAATATACCTGTCAACTACTCTATCAAAACATTAACAGAAGACAATGATAAATTTTTGTGGTTCTATAAAAAAAAAGAAGCATCTTTTTAAAAAGATGCTTCTTTTTAAGCTTGTTTATTATTTATGCATTTTTGTTAATTTACTCTTTTAAAT
>JBAVPH010000191.1:0-3021 GCA_049692855.1 Candidatus Babeliales bacterium
GTGTTCCTCCTGGTAAAAATAGAAAAAGCAAAAGAATTGCTCCTATTTTTTTATTGCTTGGCATCATTTTTTCCTTTTTTAAAGCTAGTTACTTTTTTTGGAATATTCTTTAATGTAACGATAGCAATATTAATCGTATTGTTCAATGGAACTCGTTTTTGATAGTGCAAGTGAAATTCCTAAATTTTGTAAGTCAGTACGAAATTTTCCAGGGTTTTTAAAGTGAATAGCATGCATACCGACTGCACGGGCAGCTTGCACATTTGCTATTTTATCATCGATAAATATGACTTGATCGGCATTGAGATTGTAATCATACAAATAATTAAGAAAATATTCTTTATTTGGTTTTTTAATAATTTTTTTCCCTGGGCGATAACGAACAATATGTTCATGATTAAAGTAATAAAAAATAGTTGGATATTTTTTTTTAAATACATAAAATGAAGTTTCACCGATATTAGAACCTATATCTTGTTGATAGCCAAGGCTGTTGAGTTCTTTAATAATTTCTACTACACCTTTAATCGGATGATAAGCAGAGCTGATTTGCAATGCGAGTTCAATTAATGGATTATTATGAGCATTACGGGCAGTAGCAATAAGTTCTTCGCTGGTAACTTCTTGTGACGTTAGACGCAACAATTGTAATAAAAAATTTCCCATTAACTTAACTAAAGGAATATTTAAGTGCTGCAAAATCTCAAATTTTCGATTATAACCCCAGACAATGCCCATTGCAGTGCTTAATTTTTGTGCAAAGACAACACCATGAAGGTCCCAAAGAATAATAGTTTGAGTAGGATCAGCATATTGTATAGAATTTATTTTTGCAGGAGGAATTTCAGATTTAAAATTATTGCTATAGAAAATAAAAGCGAGCAAAAATACGATAGTAATAATAAATAATTTTTTGCATTTCATGTTAAATATCCGTTATTGTTTTTATTTATTTTAGTTTAATAAAGGAAAATACTTATTTGCAAGGTTTAAAAAGCTATTCTACTCGTAATTGTACGAATAAAGGGTTATTTTTTTGTAATAAAATTAGCGACCCAGCAAGTGGTTGCTGCTCAATGACTTTGTTTATTGAATGTTTTTGTGTGTTCCATATAACTTGTGGTTGAATATAATAGAAGGCTAAGAATTCAATGACTTCTTCGATTGGATGTTGTGTAAAATTAGGCCAAATAATTGGTTTATTATCTTCTGTTGATAGATAGAGAAGGAGTAAATTATGAACAAGTGGTTCTCCTGGTGCTGGAAATTGGCTAAAACAATGATGTTGAGGGTAGTTACTTGGCAGATAATAAATCTTAAAGCGAATATCAGAATTGGCAAGTTCTTTTTTAATAGTGTTCAATGATTTATTAATCATGGAAGGAGTTGTGCTTGTCGGTTGTTTTTTTGTGGTAACTAAAAAAATTGATTGTGAAGGCTTTATTTTTTGGCCTGTTGCTGGTACTTGTCGTAAAATAGTTCCTTCTGGTAATGCAGGTTCTTCTTTTTGATCAATAATTCGTGCATTGAGTTTATGCTGAGAAAGAAGAATAGTCGCCTCATGAATATTTTTTCCAATAAGTGAAGGAGCAAGAAGAGTTGGTATTTTCATGTAATGATAGAGTAAAAAATAACCGATCAAAAAGCTGCAAAAAGGAAAAAGCCATAAATAATTTTGTAATAAATGTTTTATTTTTTTCATGCTATAAGGTGCATATAATGGCCTTTTTATGATGAGTAAACAACCATTAAAATGCATCACTGGGGTTTTCAATAAGCCGGATTTTGTTATTTACCGTGTTGATGCAGACATTGGTAAATAAGCAACCATTTATCTGTGCAGCATACCCGTGTGTTTATTTGGAACGAACAACCAACACACTATTTTGCCTTGCTCCCGATAGGGTTTGCCCCCTCATTACATTACTGTATTGAGTTGGGTGCTCTTACCACCCATTTTCATCCTTACCTTTTTCAAGGCGGTTATTTTCTGTGGCACTTTCCGTAGGCTTTTAGCCTCCCTCCGTTAAGAATGCTCTTTCCGAAGGTATCGTATTCGTTTTGGAGTCCGGACTTTCCTCTCATAAAATTAAATTTTACAAGCGATTGCCTTTCTTCCCCCAGTACTTAAATGTCAAACTGAAACAGGTTGTTACTATAATACTACCACTAATTTTCATAATTGTATAGTTGACGTGCTGTGGAAGAGCAAGAAGGTAGGGTGAAATAGCATAATCTTGCGATAAAATGCTAAATAATAAAAATGCAAAGGGTTGGAGTATGTTAAAATAAAGAAATTGTTTGGCCAGTAAGCTTGCAAAAGTAAGGGGAATAAGATGTAACAATGGGAGCCAAAAAATGCCGTAATAATAAAATGATTCACAGGTGAGTAAAAAAGTAATAAGCAATAAAGGGTATGGCTTTGGGAAATAAAAGAGGCAGAATAAATATAAGCAAAGAAGCAATTGGATGCATGGTGCCTCAATAATGAAAAATAGAGAGACATCAATAAAAAAAAGTAAAAAAATAAAAATAAAAAGAAAGATATTTTTATTAATCATTCTTTAATATAGCTCATAGTTATTTGATTATTTATTGATTGTAATATGATACGTTTGATATTCAAAATATTTTTCTTAAAATTACAAGAAAATTAACTTTACATTGGTATTTAATACAATAAAATGAGCGTTGATGAAGATCAAGAAAATTATTAATCATATTACTAAAGGAGTTGATAATGAAGAGAACATCTCCAATTTTATTTATCTATTTAGTGGGATTTTTTTTTGTGAATGCATGGAGTCAAAGCGAAGTAAATAAAATTAGTGAACTTCATGATTTAGAAATGGGTGGCGGGGGTAATAATTTTCCATTTTCTTTCTCTTTTGGATTATGGGATCGACTGCAAAATGCAATTGGTGCAATAAGTGGACTCTATTTATTTAATAAATTAAGTACTTTAATCAGAGAACGTCCATTAACATCAATGATTGTTGCAATTTTTGTTGGTATTATTAC
>JBAVPH010000192.1:0-5508 GCA_049692855.1 Candidatus Babeliales bacterium
TGCTTCATTAGAGCCCTTTATTGTTTTTGTTATTTGGCTAATTATAGCCAATTTTAAAGGGCTCTTTAATCCTTTTTTTATTTTCGTATAAGCTCTAAGATTGTTAGCAAAAAGAAATTGGCAAAAATTATACTACAAGCATTATATAAGAACAAGTTGTTTTTAATTTTTACTCCAGTTCATATTTTTTTAATCGACGGTGAACGGAGGAACGATTAACTCCTAAAAATGATGCAATCCTACTTTGATTTTTATCAAATTTTTCCCAGAGCATAGTCAAAATGCGTCTATCTTTTAATGCCTGTTTGCCTAATCGCGCTGCTTCAATAAGATCAGGATCCGTGGCTTCAAACGCAGGATCAAAATAAGTTTCTTCTTGTATATCATGTTTTTGAGATTTTTTTATAACTAATTGTTGGACACGGGCTTTTAATTCTTGAAAACTTGCGGGGCGATTTTGGACAAGTTTATGTTTTTCACGATTACTAAGACCAAGTAAGTTTTCAAAATCTTTCAAGGAAGTTGTTTGCTGGCTAAAGCCATCTGCGAGCATGGATAATTCTTCAGCGGGCAATGTGATGAGTGATGGGACCATAAGGTTTGTATGTTTCAGCTCTTGAAATAGTGCTTGTGAAAACTTACCTTCTTCTGCTAATTTTGCTAAGTTTTTGTTACTTGAACAAATAATATGAACATCACTTGCAAAACGTTGTTCCCCTTTAAATTTGCGGTATGAACCATAACGGATAAATTCTGCTAAATAATCTTGGCAAGAGCTGTCAAGTCTATCAATTGCTTTAATAAAAAGAGTTCCTGTTTTATTTAATTTTTCTAACAATGGTGTATTTTGCTGCCTTTTTTTGCCAAAAATAGGATTTATACCAAACAGTTTAATCACAATATCAATACCCTGTTCAGCACGAGCAAGATCTAAAACATAGAGTGTTTGCCGCAAACTGATGTGTTGTAATAATTCTGCAATAGATGTTAAATCTTCTTCTGGTGCATCAAGTAAAATAGCTTTATTACTCAGTGCGGCTTTTAACAACGCTATTTTGAAATTTAAAATTGTTTCTCCAGCCCCAGGAATTAATTGATTAATTAATTGGCCAGATTTATTGGTCTGAAGATATAAAAGATAATCCCATTCAGTTGGATTTTTAAGAAAGTCAACATGTTGCTTGATAACATCAGAAATTTCTGGGTAAAATATCGCAATAATGACGTTGTTTTGTTGTGCATGTGAAACAGCAGAAAGTATTAATGTATTACCATGGATGTCTTTTGCGAACGATTGTTGTGGCATTTTGTATTGCTCAACTTGTTGTGCAATTTGTTTAAGTGCGCGGGTCAGTGGATGTCCTTCATGGCGGTTAACATTGATGGAAACTAACTTTTTTGCTTCTTGATTGCCAAAAGTAAATCGCCGATCTTTATAAAAAAGAAGACCAAACTTGCGCTGATTATTTGTTCGTACAAATGAACGGATACTCTCTTTATATTGGCTAATTTCTTGATGTTTCAGATATAATTCTTTTTTGAGTATATGCTCATGCTCAATAAATGTTTCAAGCGTACGGTACTTGAGTAAATTAATAATTTTCCCTAAATAACTGCCAAATACGATCATTTCATCTTGTTCAGCATTATTATATAATTTATTTGTTCTGGCTTGTTGTTCAACAATAATATAGGCAAGAAGTGTATCTTGTTCATAGATTGGTAAAAATATATCAGCATTAATTGCTTGCAAAAAATTGCATAAGTGGTGATATTCAGCTGATTGATTATAGAAATAACTAAAATCAATTTCATCATAAATGAGTACGGGTTGTTTTTTTATTAACGTGCTGATATTACCGGCATTCATACTGAGAAATGTTTCTACTCGATCATCTGAAGTGTCAAAATAGCGAAAAGATCGATCTGTTTGATTCGGGTACGATTCTATATTACGAAAAAGGAGGTGGATTTTGCTGATCGGTATTTCAAATGCATCTTTAAAAAAATGTTTAACAATATGTTCGAGTTCATAAATACTTGTTACTTGCCGAAATTGCTCTAAAATTATTTTAAAATCATTCGCAAATTGCAGATTTGGTTTTGCCTGTACATGGCCATTCAAATTCAAGAATCGCAATCCCATAATTTTGCGTGCACAATATAAAAGAACAATAGTAAGTAAAATAGTAGAAGCACCGACGGCAGCAAGGCTATCAGCAAGAAACTCAAAAGAAAAAATTTGTATTCTAAATGGATTGGCTTGAATAAATTCAATTACAAGATACGGTATCATGAGTGCTTTAACAAGGATACGTAATTGAGTTTTTAGAATCTGAGGTAAGTTTTTTTTACGCAATTTTTGAAATACCAAAAAAAGGCTTGGAAGAATAAGAAGAAATTGATACCAAATTATGCCGTATTGGGAAATAAGTTCTATTTTTGGTCTCATAGCAGGAGTATTATTATTAAAACAAGTAACGATTAATCCTAACTGAAAAAGGACCCACAGGGTGGTAATTGTGCAATAAATTTTTTGGTGAAAAGTTAATTTATATTGTTTGGTAACTAACGCTACTAAAAATAATGCAAGCGCTTGAGATTGAATTATTGTAAATGCCCAGGCAATACGAACAATGGTCAACATAATTCTGTAATCCATTGTAGGAATAAAAAGAAAAGTAGAGAGCTTTGTTATCCAGGTAAAATCTGAAATCATATTGGCAGACAGAATGATTGTCAATAAAAGCCAAAGACGAAATTGACTTGTTGCATGCAACAATTGTTTAATAGTATTACTAAAAATGAATAATTTTAAAAGAAAAGAGAGTGTTATAGCAATTAATAAAAATGGATAACTACTTATGACGGTCTCGACATAGTTCCAGATCATATTCTTCCTCTAACTTAAAAAATTATGTTATGATAATTATAGAGATAATATTTTTAATTAATGTTTATTAACATGGGAAACTTTATGAATCATTTGCCTAAATTAGTAAATTTTATTTCAATAAATGCTCGCATATTAATCTTCTTAGTAGGTTCTCTGTTGCATATTGTTGGTATAAATACTCCGCCAATGAGTTAATTTTAAATTAGCTTATCACGAATGAATTGCTTTACCAAGAAAATTTACGCCATTTTAGCAAATTATTAAATTAAAATTTTAAATAATTTCTAATAGTTAATCGTATTATTTTATTGCTATAAAAAGTAATTGTAATATTATTTATTGATTACCCTTTATAGTTATTTTATTATACGTGTTTTACCGTACAATATCGCTGATTTGATTAAAATATTTAAAAAGCTTTGGCAGTATTTTTATAGTCATAATTATTATGACTATAAAAATACTGTTGAAGTAAGAATGAAGCATTATCAATATTGGATAAATCTGTTCTTTTCTACTTATTTTTTATTTGGTCAGGGGCAAATTTTTTCTTCTGATCAGTTGCCCTCTTCTTTTGAGCAATTTAATATTTCTATAGAGAATAGCCAATTTTATTTTTCAAACAATAATACAAAAAATATTCTATCGAAAGTTGCTGTTTCATTAGTGACAACAACATCTTATATATTTAATTATATAAAATCATTTGATATGCAATGGTGTAAGCAACATTTATTGCCATTGCTAAAAAAAAATAAATATACAATTTTTTGTAGTGGCATTTGTAGTAGCTATGTTGGTATTCAGTTGTTTTTGTTAAAAGCAGATTGTTATTTTAAAAAACAAAGTTTATGGTCTCATTGGATGCCAGTAACCGCTTCTTTTGATCAAGGTGCTGATTCAAATGAATTACTTCAAAAAAAACTTATTTTTGATATTCAACGACGATATGTAAATAAACATAACCCAACTGACTTCATTAGTCCCCTTGTTATGTTTTTAAAGAAGATAACACATGAAGAGAATTATATTAATTCTTATCTTACAACCTTGAATGCTGTTAAGAAGTTACATCTTAAACAATTATTTTTAATCAATGAAAATAAAATAAAAAAAATAAAATTACGTAAAAAACGATTGCTGTCTGTCAAAGAGCTTTTTTTATCATGGATAGCAACTTATAATATTGAACAAGCAAGGCGACAACTTATATAATTAAATGTTATTGATTTTAAAAATTTATTACGTCCGTTCTAATAGATCAACAATTTCATGGCCAAAATCTTTTGCTGCTTTGGGGTCAGTTGCGGTAATGGTCATATCATCAGTTACAACGTTAATTTCAGGAAGATAAGAAACATTGTAATGTTCATATATACTTGCTAATGCGTCATCGCCATTCCATCCTGTTGCTTTCTTTCTATTCATTATTTTGGCTTTAGCAAGGATGCGTGTTGCAATGCAAATAGCACCAATTACTTTATAATTTTTTTCTGCTTTTTGGAGAAGCTGATAACTTGTTTCATTGTCAAGGCTATCAAGGGTTCCAGAACCACCAATAAAAATAATGCCATCATAATCATTAACATTTACGTTATCTAACATGATATCTACGGATGTTGTTGATCCATCAGTTGCCGTCGCGGTTCCCGGTTTGTTGCTTGCTGTTACTACTTGGAAGCCAGCATCTTCTATTATTTTTTTTGGGTCATTATATTCAACTGGTTGATAGCCTTCGTGAGCGACAACGAATAATACTTTTTTTGTTTTCATAGTAATACCTTATTTTTCTTATTTGCTTGGTTAGGATAGAGGTGAAATGGTTGCTTGTCAATGATACCTTCTACCTGAACTACTGGATAGGTAGCGGTATTATATTGCAAATATTCGTTTTGTGGATTGAGGTGAATAAAATTATGTTCATCAAATTTAAGAGTAATCTTTTTTTTATTAAGGCGTACTAATGTACAGCCCGTCTCTTTTACTGCCCTTTGAAATGCAAAAAAATGATGCCATGCATTTTTTGGCATTTGATTTTCCCACCAGGGAAGATAGAAATTTTTTATTTCTACTTTTGTACACAAAAGTGCAAGTGCTTCAAAAACTCGTGCACTTGGTTGCAAAATAATAGCATGATCAATAATAAGCTTACCGGTGGATCCTATAAGATAAGGAATTAAGGTGTAGGAGAGCCATGATTGTAGCGCGCTATGTCCAGCTAGAGTGCCAGGATCAATAAAAACAGTCTGGTTATTCTGATAAATAAGGGTAATTTCTTTTTTTCGGCATGGTAGTGTATGAATTACTTGGCTAGGTTTTTGTAAGTAAGTGAGGCCACAATAAATAATAATAAATAAGCAGCCTAAACTTATTATGTTACGCGTGGGTTTATGCGTGTATTTATAATGAATAGTAAAAAATGCACTCAAGGGAATAAAAACTAATATAAGTGGTGATGGTTTTATAAATCCTTTGAGCCATGATGTTTGTTCCCAATCTAAAATAAAAGACCAGCAGCTATTAGTGTACTCTAATAATTGTATCAACCAATTATTAGGAAGATATACTAGTTCAAGAAAAAAAATCACTGACGAAAGAAATAAGAATAAAGT
>JBAVPH010000193.1:0-4388 GCA_049692855.1 Candidatus Babeliales bacterium
GGATCAAATGTTGTACTAAAAATTGAGTCTATACCTTGCGGTAAACTCTGCAACTCTTTTTCGTACACAGGTTTGAGTTGAGTATTCCAATCTTGCTTCCATTTTACGGTTTTTTTGAAATTTTTAAGCCATTTTTCAACCATTTCTTTTCTTTGTTTTATATCGCCAAACGTTGCTTGTTTAAGCCCAAGTAAATTATCAATGGAATTTGAAAACAACCATGGTTCAAGTAGCATAGTACTTGAACTTGTAGTGAATATGTCAGTTAAATACAAGAGAGGGGTTACTTGTGTTTTTTGTCCCTTGGATTTGCTAGGGGGTTCATAAAATAAATTATTTTTAAATATAGCAAAAGGCTTATCATTAAGAATTTCAGTAACATCATTAAGGGGATGGTTCTGTTTAGATAAAAATTTTTCTAGTGATGAAAATAAATCCTTTTCCTTGCTTATTTTTTCTATGCGGGCAAAAATTTCCTGTAAAATCTTTTTCCAATTTTGTTGATTTGTTTCTTTTTCATAAAATTTATGTTGTGAAAAATCATATATTTTATTAATATTTATTTTTCCTTCTTCAGACATAAGGCAGACTTGAAGTTGAGCATCGATCCCTTCAGTATCCTCTGCTAATTGAAATATTTGCCAACGGTTTAATGTTGGTAATATACGGGCTAAAAATTTTTTCTCATTATTGTTTGAACTGGTCTCTACTTGTTTTTCCATTGTTGTTGTTTGTTTTTTTTCTTTTTCTTGATAAGTTAATTGACTTGCTATGATCTGTATGCCACCTATAGCGATAATTCTTGCTTTTTCTTGATTAATCATAAGTTGAATAAATGGTGTATATATAATACCGCGATTGAAAATATATGTGGTAAGTGCTGTCATAGCTGCGGTCATTAATAAAGTAAATATGAGTATATAACCATTATAATTTTTTTTCACTATTTCTTGCATTAAATTTTCTTTATTTATAGTTAATTTTTGATATTGTAACTTGGCTATGTATTTGATTTTGTGGATTTACTTTATTATTTATTGCAGGTTGATTTAATTGTGGTGGTTGTTTTTTTGTTTGCTGAATCTTTATTGGCTCTTCTTTTTTTACTTCGCTTAAAAGAGAAAAAGTAAAAGTAAAAGAGACATCATTCTGATAATTATTATCCCATAAAGTTAAAATTACGGTGATAAATTTTGGTAAAGGTAGCTCTTTTATTTTTTCTTGTTTCTCTTTGGAAGGCCAATTCCATGTATTAACAATTTTATATGTTAATTTTTTACCCTTGTCTTTTTGATCCTCTGGTATGGCATAATCAATAGATAAATTTTTAATGCCATTAATGAGTTGATAAGCACGTGCCCCTTTTATATTTTCTTTCTTATAAAGGGGAAACGGTAGATCACTTCCTTCTTGCCGAAATAGTACAAACGACTCTTTTTTTTCATTATCTGGATTAAGTCTATAAACAATACGTGCTACTCGTGGTTTTGCACTTCCAGTTTTTTCTCCCCAATAAACTGCAAGTGGGTTGGTAGTAATAAATGTTAACGTCTCAAGTTTCTGATTTTGATTACTGCTGTAAAAAATATAATCGAGCAACGGCTTTTTTTGAAGTTTATTATGTGTAGATTCTTTGTAACCTTGAACTGGAACAAATGCTCCCATAATATCCTTTTCAAATTGCTGAAAAAAAATAATAGCACGTGTATGAATGTCAATATTGTTATCAATAACTGCCTGAGATTTTGTTGCTTGTTGTAAAGCAGTTAACAATAAAATGCTTATCATGCTGGCAATGAGCGTTGCAATTACTAATTCAATGAGAACAAACCCTTTATTCATTGTTTACGTTCTGGTTTATAAATAAAACTTACAAGTTTATTTTTTTTTTTCTTTGTACCATCTTCCCATGTTATAATAATATGTTCTATATAGAGATTCTTGATTTGTGCAAGTGAAGATTTTTCTGATAGTGGATTTATCTCATATTTTAAAAAAGTGAGAGGGTTATCAATTTTTTTTTCTAAAGTAAATTTTTGTGTATCTAGTGGTATTGCTTGCCTTGCTTCATGCATGAACTGTTTTGCGATAAAAATACGAGAAATTTTATTAGAAGCGCGCGATACTTGTTGGAGTATAGTACTCTGCAAAATAAATAGTGGCGTAAGTACAAGAGCAGTAATTGCTATAGCAAACATTGCTTCAATTAGAGTAAAAGCTTTATGGTTTTTGAAAAGTATCATATATATTAAATTGTGCAGTAAAAGGATTAAGCACAAGCCCTATTATGCGTGGTTTATTGTTTTTCAAATCTTTTGTATCTAATATATTAATAATAACATCTTGTGCAAAACCCCCTGGCGTTATATAAAACCAAGTAGAAGCAGTTTTCCCTCCTGCAAATCTGGCCATCTCATCAAATCCTTCAATAAAAAATTGTTTAAATTTGAATTGCTCTGGCCAGAAAAATATAGGCTTTAAATATTTACCTTTTATTGGTTCAAAAATTTCTTTCCCAGCTCGGTTGTAATTATCGGTTGCGATTTGTAAAGAAACTTTACGTTCTTCAATAGAAAAAACTACCTTGCATATTTTTTGAGTGATAATTGCTTGTTGCCACCCAAATTGTAACATTGCATTGAGTTTACCTGTAAATTGTTTTCTTTCATATTGAGGCATTAGTTGTTGTAAATTAGGTATTATAATTTTTGCTAAAAGACCAATAACTGCAAGTACAATTAAAATTTCAATAAGGGTAAAGCCTTTTTGATTACCCTTCATCCCATACACTGAGCCACTCATTTTTTGGTGCCCCTTTACCTTTTGATCCATAGGAATATAGCTCATATGGATTTTCTCCTTGAGGAGTTATGCGATATTGATATTTGTTTCCCCATGGATCAACTGGGATTTCTTTTTGTTTTAAATAAGGGCCTTCCCATTTTTTTCTTAATTGTTCTTCGCGTGGTGCTTTGACTAAATCGCGCAAATTAGTAGGAATTTGACCAACTTGGGCTTGGTAGAGCGTAATTGCCCCTTCAAGTACTCGTAATGTTGATTTGGCGTTACTTTTTTTCGCGGTTTCTAAGTACCGAAATAGGCCAGGGCCAACAACTGCAGCTATAATAGCAACGATTGCAATTGCAATCATAACTTCCATTAAAGTAAAACCTTTGCGCATATGATGTATAACATTATCCTTTTTTGTTTTTTTGTTTTGGTAAAAATATAATACCATAAAACTCCTTTAAAAATTAAACAGCAGCCAATTGACTCATTTGCATAATTGGCAATGCCACAGCTAACACAATAAATCCAACAATTACCGCCATAGTGATTAACATAATTGGTCCCAATAAGGCCGTTAATCTATTTGTTAATTCTTTTAATTCTTCTTCATAATTTTGTGCCACTATTAATAACATATTATCTAATTGGCCAGTCTGCTCACCAGTTTTTATGAGATAAATTGCAATGGGAGGGAAAATGCCTGTTTGCTCTAGGTATTGTGCTATTTTGCCTTGCTTAACAATTTTATCACGTGCTTTATTAAGTGCATCTGCTAAAATACGATTATCAATAATTTGTACAACAATATCAAGAGCCTCTGATAAATGAACCCCTCCTTCTAAAAGCATACCCAATGTATAGCTAAATTGCACGACAGCATTTGTTTTTGATAAGTATTTTATTAAAGGAAGTCTCAATTTGATACTATCTAAGATATATGCACCTTTAGGAGTTGATCGCCAGTACATAAAAAGCAAGATGAAAATTAATAATGAGCCAATTAAAATAAAATAATGTCCAGTAATAAAGCTAGATATATTAACAAGAAATTGCGTTGGCCCCGGTAAAGTTTTCCCTTGTGCAACGAAATTTTCTGTCATTTGGGGAACAACAAATGTGAGTAATATGCCAACTACTAGTCCTGCTACAATAAGTTGCATTAATGGATATTGAAGAGCGCCACGTACTTTTTTAGCAAGTTCTTCGCGTCGTTCAAGGTATTCAGTTAAACGTTCAAGAATAGTTTCAAGTTGGCCACTTGCTTCTCCAGCACGAACTAATTGTACATAAATAGTGCTAAATACTCGAGGATACTTTTTCAATGCATCCGCGAGAGGTATTCCTTCTTTGATATCATCTTTAATATTGACTAAGATGAGGCGAAGTTGGCCTTCAAATTGGTCTGTTAGTAATTCGATTGATTGTAATAATGGTACGCCAGATTTAAGTAAAATTGCAAATTGCTTAGTAAATAAAATTTTTTCTTTTACGGTGACATTTCGTCGAAAAATTCTCGAGAATATGCCATAGCGTGTTATTGGAGAAGTAGGAGAGATAGAAATGGGGAATAACCCTTTTTTGGCGAGTTGTTCTTTAAC
>JBAVPH010000194.1:0-4870 GCA_049692855.1 Candidatus Babeliales bacterium
GCAATTGGGTATGACCCAAATGAAGGAACGTTTTTACCGTTTCAAGAAACAGTAAAAAGGAAACGGAAACATGGAATTGAAAAAGCAGCCGAAGAATTTCCACTTAAATTATTTTTATTTGATCTTTTATATTTGAATGGAAAAAACTTATTAGGTGAAACGCATGAACAACGGCGTAAAAAATTAGAAAAAATAGTTAAAAATGTTAAATCAGATCAAATATCTTTAACCGAAGAATATGAAACAAGAAATGCACAAGAATTAAAAGAGCAGTTTGTTAATGCCATAGCATCAGGACTCGAAGGATTGGTCATAAAACGTCCCGATGCAATTTATCGGCCAGGAAAGCGTAATTTTAATTGGATTAAATTAAAACGTCAAGCAGGTGGTGAATTAGAAGATACTATTGATTGTGTTATTTTAGGTTACTATTTTGGAAAAGGAAGACGCGCAGCATTTGGCATTGGTGCATTTTTAGTAGGCGTATATCTAAAAAAAGAAGATATATTCCAAACAATTGCAAAAATTGGAACGGGGTTAAAAGATGAAGATTGGAAAGAGTTAAAGAAAAAATGTGATGCAATCCAAGTTAAGAAAAAACCAATTAATGTGGAATGTGCAAAAGAGTTGGTGCCAGATATTTGGGTATCGCCAGAAATTGTTTGCACTGTGCGTGCAGATGAAATTAGTTTATCGCCATTGCATGCAGCAGGAAAAACAAAAGAGAAATTGGGTTTTGCCTTGCGGTTTCCGCGGTTTATGGGATATCGTCCTGATAAGAGCCCAGAAGAAGCAACACATGTGTCAGAAATTAAACGCTTGTATGAAGATCAATTTGCTCGCTAATATGATAATAAATAAATCGTAAATAAGAAGGAAAACTCATGTGTCTATTACTGTTATTATCATTAATTACCAGTACTTTTGTAACAATTAATGCAATGGATAGTGCTGTTGAAAAATTTCATTTTCATCGGATAGTAGAAGGTATTAGCAAGGGGTTTAATGTTAATCAAGCAAAAGAGGAGATGGTCTCGTTACGACAACAGGGTGATAATCCAAATAAAAAAGACAATCATAGAACGGCGGCACAATTAAGTTCTTATTATTGTATAGCTCAAGCAGCTTTTTTTGATGAGCAGTTGGCTATATTAAGTGAGCTGCTTCGTCAGGATTCTTATGATGAAAAGAAACATAATAAAGAAAAAATTTTAGAAGAATTAGAAGAGGCACGGCTAAGAATTAATCAATCTCACACAAGGCTTGATCATGTACCATTTAATAGAAGAAAAATTATTGGCAGTGGTAGCTATATTTCTGAGGATAGTGATGATAGGATACATCTTATAAGTAAAATAGTAAGAATAAATAAAGTAAGAGAAGTTATAGAGGAACTTGGAGACTAATAACATAAATTTATACTGTGCTCATTAATTCTTTTAACTGGTTAATGTTATCAATAGCTGTTGGATTAACATTATTCATAATTGCAAGCCAAAAACTAACCCAATCACCAAAATAAATTAAATAGAATATTCGTTCCATTAATGAATTACCACTACTTGTTACTTCGTATTGAGAACCACCATGATTACAGATAATATTTTTCGAAAAATGGTAGCGTAATTTATTGCGTGGATGCATTGCATCATCAAGCAACCAGATAATTCCAATATTTTTTAAAGTAGTTTCGTGCCAACCGACAATTTCATTATGGTTTAATTCTGGTAATATCTGTGTGTTGGCAAGAACCTTGCTATTTTCTGCTAATTGTGTACGCCAACGAGTAGCAATGCAAGCGCTTGTTTCCGTTTCGCCATAGATAATAGGTAGTTTATTCTGTAATTGCTGTGCAAGTTTAAATGATGGATTGTCATTAGTTGCTTGCGAAAATAATGTTTGTGATTTTTTTAATGTTTTGCATGTGTTAAGTAACTCATTGGTTGGATTAGTTGCAATTAATTGTAGCTGATAAAGGCAATACAAAATAGGAACTGCAAGATAGCCAAGTGCTGCTCGTGGGGGAAGGCCAGCGGGAATAGAAATAATATCAAAGTTATAATTGCTTAATTGTTTTTGTAGTTTTCCACCAGAAGTGATACCGATAATTTGACTTTTTTTTGCTAGTGCTTCCTGAAAGCATGCGAGTGTTTCTTCAGTATTACCAGAATAACTTACTAAAATAACAAGTGTTTGTTCGTTGCACCAATGAGGTAATGTATAATTTTTTACGGTAACGAATGGAATAGTCAGTTGAGATTTTGTAAATAGCTCTGCAATGTTACCAGCGATGCCTGAGCCACCCATGCCAGCACAAACAATGGCATTAATATTATTATATTGACGCTGATAATTGATGTTTTGGCTAATACGACTTGCATGCTCAAGCTGAGATGGAAAATTAAAAATTTTATTATACATATTTCCAGTATCGATTTTGTTATAATCGATTACTTCATTGTTTGTTACCGTATTGTTCGTCTGAATCTGCATGAAAAAAAGTGCTATGGGAATGCCTAAAAATACATTTTTCATCTTTTTCCATTTTTAAAAAATTTAACTACGATGTGTAGGATATAAGAAAAATTAAAAAAAGGAATAGCAATAAAAAAAATTTTAAAAAAATAGAAAAAAATTAATTATTGATGAGCTCGTAATAAAATTGTGCTTCTTTTTGTGGATTTTCTGATTCAATAATGCTTTTTCCGATAATAAGCCCGTCAGGTTTTACTTGCATAACTTCATCAACATTATCACGATCAATTTTAGCAGAAACAAAAATAGGAATAGTGGTGTTTCCTTTAATCATGTCCCATTTATCTAAAAAGATAAGTGACTCTTCTTCATCATAGGGAGAATGAAAAAGTAATGCATCTACACCAAGATTTTTTGCTTCTAATGCAGCTTGCCCCAGGGTACTTGAATCAAGTAAATCAAGCATAACTTTTATATTGTTTTCATGAGCAGCAGTACATGTACGGTGGATAACATTCTTATTTGTTCCTGCCATGACGGTAACCCAGTCAGCACCAGCTTGGGCAAAGATAGGTACTACTTCTTCGCCACGATCAACAATTTTGGTATCAGCAAGAATTATCTTGTTTGGAAACATTTGCTTAAATTTTTCTACTACTGTACTGCCATACTGGTAAATTAATAGTGTGCCTACTTCAATAATGTCAATATATTTTGCGATAGATGAAGCAATTTGCAAAGCATTATTTAAATTAGTTGTATCAAAAGAGACTTGTAGTTTCATATAAATTATTCCTTTAGCTAAAAATTACTCCATTATCTTATTATTTTCTACAGATTTAGGTTAGTATACCAGTATTTGAGCATTTGGAAAAAGCCCCCCTTAAAACTGAAAAAATAAAATATTAATCATAAAAAAGAATGTCATATCGTTTTGGAAATTTTTTATAAAGATACAATACGTTACCAAAAAAATGGCTCAAATTAAAAACATAGAGAGCATTTTTTGTTATTTTTATTCCTTTTTTTGCATAAATAGGGGGTAAGACGAGGTTTGGCGTATCATTGGTAGTTGTTATTCCCAATGGGACAAAAAAGTATCGTGGTTTTGCAAAAATAATGAGTGATGAAAGGGGAATAATATTATTTTCTGGTAACATTGCTGATTGTACATCCCAATAATCAAGATTTGTTTCTTCATTGAACTTTTGTTCAAAAGTATACACTTTTGCTGGAACACCCGGAATTAGTTCCCAATGATGAATTGTTTTCTCAAGCATTAAAATTGGCTTTATTTCAGGTGTAATTATTACTTGTATTTTTGATTGCTCATGTTTGCGAGGAAAAATTATTTGACCATCAAAATCAGAAATAGTTAAATAACCAGCATAAGAAGCAAATATGCCAGACGGGACCTGATAATTTGCAAGACCTTCAACTGTGTGGCGTGCGATCTTTCCGGGTTTTTTGATTTTTTCTGCAACAATAGATGGCTGCGGATATGGCCGGATAAAAAGGCTAATGATGGAATCAGCATGTCCACTTTGATAAAATAAAAAATATGGTAAAATAAATACTAAGTGTCTATATTTCATTTCTATAAGTTAGGTTTCAATTTATTTTTAATAATTCTTACTTAGCCTATCATAGGTAAATAGTTAAGTGCTATGGTTATGAGGATAAGCGTGTTTGATGTTAACAAAATAGATGATATGAGGGCAAAAAATGCTTGGAAAACATTTGCTGCCTCTGTTCCACTTAGCCAAGAACAAGAAAAACAATTTGCTCACTATCTTTCATTATTATTAAAATGGAATGAACGAATAAACCTTACGGCAATCACCGACATTCCAGCTATTATCGATTATCACTTTCAGGATTCACTACAAGCAGCAAAAGAAGTTGATTTTACTAAAATAGATGGAATGATAGACGTTGGTACTGGGGCAGGATTGCCAGGAATACCACTTAAAATTTGTTATCCTCATCTTAATGTGTTTCTTATTGAAGTAAATAGCAAAAAAATAGCATTTCTCCAAGAAGTTATCAAAGAATTACATATGAATTCAATAGAAGTTTACCCATTTGATTGGCGAACATTTTTACGTAAAACTACCTATCAAACTGATTTAATTTGTGCCCGTGCGTCTTTAAAACCAGCAGAATTAATTCGTATGTTTAAGGCAGATTCTTTTTATAAAAATTCTCAATTAATTTATTGGGGAGCTGCACATTGGCAATCAGGGAAAAAAGAACAACCATTTGTAGAAAAAGAAATAATGTATACTATTGGTAACAAAAAGAGAAAATTAGTATTTTTTAATGTATAATGTATCTTTGGAAAGAATTTTTAGAAAAATTTCAGAAGAACAAATATGTCGCTTGTTGTTTATAC
>JBAVPH010000195.1:0-1913 GCA_049692855.1 Candidatus Babeliales bacterium
GGATATTGGTAACTTCTTTTTTTATCTGCATTGCAACAAATATAAATACTGAACAAGCCGTTACTCCTTATTTTAGTATCCGCTCACAAGGCAGGAATAGTGCACGCTTTTTATCCGGTTGGGTAAACCAGACCCATAAAAATATTGAATCAATTTATGGTACTCTTGCTGTTACTCCTGCATACACTCGTTCATTTAATCCAAGTGCGATTACACGCTGTTTATTTGGCGATAATGTAACCAATTGTAATGATGAATTAAGACTTACTATTTCTGGCAGTCGTACACCTGACCGTGGTGAAAAAGATTTACTTGCTGATTATTTTTACTTACCAACTGATTTTAAAAGTACGGTAACATTCAACCCCCGCATTGATAATTTTTTAATTGATTTCAGTTTTTTTCTTGGCCTTGACGAATGGGCAACCGGTCTTTATTTATGGATAGATGCCCCCCTTACCCATACTCGCTGGGATCTAAACATGTGTGAAAAAGTAGAAAGCCCTGGCATCTTAGCTGATGATCCTGGTTATTTTACCGGAGAGAGCCTTCCCCGCAATCGTTTACTTGAAAATTTTACTGCATTTACCAGTGGACAAATGGTCGCGGGCGCTGAATTTAGTAATACTGTTTTTCAACAATTACAATTTGCTCAAATAAGTGATGAAACAAAAGAAGATAAAACAAGACTTGCTGATTTACGCATGGCATTTGGTTGGGATTTTTATCGTACGCAATGTTCTTATGCTGGCATCAATTTTCAAGTTACGGCGCCGGTAGGCAATCGACCAAGAGGAATTTTTTTATTTGAACCTATTGTAGGGAATGGCCACCACTGGGAACTTGGTTTTGGCATTAATGGACGAGTAGGATTTTGGCAACAAGAAAATGAAGTCTGCCAAGCATCGTTAATTTTAAATAGCAGTATTAGTCATTTATTTAAAGCAAAACAAAAACGCACCTTTGACTTAGCAAATAACGGAACACTCAGTCGTTATATGGTGGTAGAAAAATTAGACATACCAGTCACAAATGATTTGCAAGGCGGTGGTACTGCTGCTACCTCACAATTTAAAAAAGAATTTGCTCCCGTCGCAAACATTAGCACATTGGATGTGAATGTTTCCTCTGCCATTCAAGCCGATATTGTTTTAATGCTTAATATAAGTGGCCATTCATACAGTTGGGATTTTGGATATAATTTTTGGGGAAGAAGCTGTGAAAAAGTCAGAATTCGGCCAGCTGATGTTATTGTAGAACCAAACACCTGGGCGCTCAAAGGCGATGCTGCCGTTTTTGGATTTGCTGCAACTACCCAAGAAGCAATCGCGTTATCGGCAACACAAAAAAGAGCAACTATTCATACCGGACTCAATTTTCCCGCAAGTGGCACAACAGATAATGATCTAATCACTGCTGGCAGAAAAAATCCAGTAATAGATAATCCCAAGCCAGCAACGGCAACTGATATGAATGGTACAATGAATGTTCCACTTATTTTTGATCCAACTGCTGATAATATTCCGGCAAACCAAATTAATACCTCTATTCAACCACTTTTTTTAACAGAAAATGATGTAAGTGTAAACAAAGTAAAAAGTCGTGGCATATCTAACAAAGTTTTTACCCATTTTTCTTACACCTGGCCAAAAGGGAAAGATGGATGGATTCCTTATTTAGGAATTGGTGGTGAAGCTGAATTTGGTCAACATAAAAAACAATCCTACGATGGTTGTACTACGTGCCCTACTTGTGCACTTTCACAATGGGGTGTCTGGCTTAAAGGTGGTTTTTCATTTGAATAAAGAAAAAAAATGCAGCAACAAATACAAATCTTTTTTTCTAAATTACTTTTTTATTTTTTGATTACTCTTCCTATTTCTTTCTTTCTTTTTACTGATACAAAACATAAT
>JBAVPH010000196.1:0-4091 GCA_049692855.1 Candidatus Babeliales bacterium
TCTCTATGCAGTACAATACTGCGACAGTGATTAACCCTATTACAACATGTTCATACCAATACCAATAAAAAAACCACGTTCGCATGTTATTATTAACCTTACACTTTAAGTTTCACTGTTAAGTGGATAAAACAAATTCAAATTTCTATCACCAATTCTTATTTTACATTATAAATCTATAAGAAAATACAATAAATACGCCTGATATGGTAAACATAAAATATTGTAACCAATTATATTCATAAATAATTCTTGAAATTTTACTTTTGCGCCCACAAACAACTGAAATATAATGTCCTACCACGGTATCTAGTCAGTGCATTAGCAACAGAAAAAATTGTTGTTTTACAAAACAAATAATAAGTTCTGACTATATTCATAAGCAATTTATTTTTTTAAATAACGATCAGCAAAAGAAACTATCTCTTCCGCCGGAATGTCAGTGCATGCAAGGGTTATATGATGATGATGATCAAAAAATTTAGCATAATAATAGCCAAAAAATTTACTCCAAAAGAAAACTAATTTCCCGCTCAAAGAAGATTGCTTATTTATTAAAGAAATTGACTCTTTTCTGATTTTTATCCCTATCATTGTATTTTTTTTCTGTAATCGAATAGGCAGATTTTTAATATTATCAGGATTCGAAACATAAGAAAAAATAGTTTCTATATGCTGCCAAGAAATAAAGCCATGCCGATTAATCCATACTCCTTCCTTTTTCAGGATTGCCATAGGCTTCTTGCTTAACATTTGCATAAGTAAATAAAACCAACCAAGTATAAATAGCACAATTATGCACCAAATTATAATTTGAAAGAAAATAAAAAAATAAGATAAATAAGGCAAATTTAACTCTTTAAATGAGCTCAATGGGACTAAAAGAAAATTAAAAGCAGTTATACATAAAAAAGGAAACAAAAGAAGTAGCATTATTCCTGTAAATTTTTTATCAAAATAAACAAAAAATTCTGGTTTGGTATTCATAAGCAATTCATTTTTCTAAATAACAATCTGCAAAAGGGAGTATTTCTTCCACTGGCATAGACACTGCCCCAAAAGGATGTGATGAGGATAATCAAAATGTTTAGCATAATAATCGCCAACAAAATAAATATAAGTTAATTCTAATGTTAGCATTATTAATCAAAAAAATTTTTTATCATTTTTTTACCTAAGAGCATATTTTCGTAAAAATAAATAGCAAATTATGCTAAAAAGAATTAGTACAATAATTTGAATAGTTTGCCCTGAATATTTTTTATTCATCCAATAATTGACTTCATTATTAATATCCACTCTGTTTTTTGGAATATAAAAATAATGACGCAACCACACAATCCAAAGAAAAAAGAAGATAATATTTCCAAGCAATGTATGTTGAAACATCGTCATTTTCTTTTTCTTAAGTATCGTGAAAGCATTACAAACAGGTCTTTCCCTTTTAGTACGTATTTCTCTATACAGTACAATGCTGCGACAGTAATTAACCCTATTGCAACATGCTCATACCAATACCAATAAAAAAACCAAGTCGCATGCTATTTATTAACCTTATACTTTAAATTAGCTATTAATTGCAGATTACTTTAGACATCAAAAACAGTAATATAAAAACAAAATTAAATCTTTATTCCTGACCCTTTTGCACTTTAAATCTAACATAAGATATAATAAGTATACACGACATACCAGATATAAAATATAATAACTAACTATATTCATAAATAATTTTTAAAGTTTCGCTTTTGCATCCACAAATAGCTAAAATACAATGAGTTATTCCAGCACTTCCTAAATATATTAGCCACAAAAAAAAATGCTGTTTTACAAAATCAAAATAAGTCATAAAGCCTAAAAATATTTAATCACAAAGCAAATAATAAATTCTGACTATATTCATAAGCGATTCATTTTTCTAAATAACGATCTGCAAAAGAGAGTATCTCTTCCACTGGCGTAGATACTCCTCCAAGAGATATATACCCGCTATAGTCAAAAAATTTAACACAATAATCATCAACAAAACTCGTAATAGTTAGTTCTAATTTTCCCCAAAAAGAAGATTGTTTTTTTATTAAAGAAAATGCATTTTTTTTTATTTTTATCCCTATTGCTGGATTTATAAATTCCCTCTGCATATGAGCTTGTAAAGTTTCTACATTATTAAGATGCTTAGAAGAAAAAAGAGATACGTCTTCTACATGTTGCCAAGAAATAAGACCATACCGATTGATCCATATTCCTTGCTTATTTAAAATTGCAACAGGCCGACTATCTATCATGTGTACAAATAGCACAAACCAACTATATACACATAATGCAAAAATCAATCCAATAATAATCTGAAAAAGAATAATTGCATAAGAAAAATATGGTAACTTTATTATTATTTTAAATGAATTTAATGGAACTAAAAATAATTTAAAAATAGCTATACTTAAAAATAAAAAAAAACAAGTCCTATTGTTCCAAAATTTTTATTAAAATAAACGACAAGTTCTGATTGAGTATTCATAATAGATAGAGCCTTTTAGATCCCTCTATTTTTCAAGAGGGACATTATTAATTTATTTACTATTAATAGGGACCCGGCACCATATTTCCAAGGCTTCTTGCTCCCTCTGCAGCCCATTCAATGGCAGCTTGAATTCCTACACGAGAAACAGGATCACTCGCAACAACAGCTGTTGCTACCATTCCTGCAGCTTCTGTATGGCCACCATCTTCAATAGCAGCTGCAACCGCTGCAGAACCTACTGAAGTAACTCCCCCCAAAGCTCTGCCTACCGCATTTGTAACAAGAGGAGGAGCACTATTTTCAGCGGCAGTTGTAATTACCCCCGCAGCCACAGTACCCGCCACTGCTGCCGCTTCCTTGTTTTACTTGCTTTTGAAGCTATTTTTCCAACTATAGCAGCTCCAACTCCATAGCAAACAGATTTTACAACCCAATAGCAAACTGCACCTATAATTAAACCCCCACCTTTGACTCGATCTCTTGCTATTAATAAGTAATCACCATTTTCATCTTGATTAACACAAATGTAACTATTTTTAAAAAACTCTTTTAATTTTGCACTATCTTTAGAAATATTGCGCAAAGAACGATCAAGCAAATGATTTTTTACTTGATGGACTTTTCCATCCTTTACAACATAAAACCCTTGTTTGTTATAAAAAAGTGCAACTTTTCCTAAACTTGCAGGCGTAGAAACTGAACTCTTTTGAATCATCTCGGGTGTAGTTACCTTGTCAGTATCCTCTGATTTGCATTTTGCAATTTTTTTAGCAAATTTTCATTGCTTTTTTTTACCTGACTAGCATCATCTTATAACAAATCTTTTAACTGCGCATCACTCTCTGTAACTTCTTTCAAAATTTGCTCACGCAATCGATTTTTTGCATATTCTTTTTTTGCATTTTGCAAGTTATACAGTTTTTCTTGCTTATATAAATTAAAAATAGATGCAGATTCCATCTCTTCAAGTGCTGCATTTAAAAAGCTATTACAGAAAAATAAGCTTGCGCTAAAAGCGAGTGCAAGTAATTGTTTATGCTGCTTGATTGTAATCATTATCTCAATTCCTTTATGTTTAATTTGTAAATCTTCACACGCTTCGTACAATACTCAATTTTTTATTTTTTTATTATTCCCTCTTTCTATTAATCATCACTTTATCGAAAATTAATTGGACATATACTACCTCTGCTTTAATAAAAAGGAAATAAAATATTAAAAATTTCACAAATGTTTTTCATCAATTATTGCGTCAAAGAAGGGCGTGCGATAGACTATATAAGAAGACTGTAATCCTCTCATATATGTTATATAACCCATTACCAACGGCAATCATGAACATTTTTACTTATATTAAGCAACATGTCTCCATCCTTGACGTTGTTCGTGAATATACAACCCTCAAACCTGCTGGCTTATATTGGAAAGGCTGTTGCCCTTTTCACAATGAAAAAACTGCTTCATTTACCGTCAGCCCACACAAAGAAATTTTTTATTGTTTTGGTTGCCATGTTGGTGGTGACGTTATTAGTTTTATTGCAAAAATTGAACAGTGCTCACAGCTTGATGC
>JBAVPH010000197.1:0-12501 GCA_049692855.1 Candidatus Babeliales bacterium
TTATTATGCAGACTACCTTGCTTAATTAGTATAAATGACTCATTAATAAGTCCTAAAGGTTGATGAGCCTTACACGTTATAGAAACAATGTTAGGAGCAATTTTTTCAATAATGATTTCTTTTACAAAAGAAAATTCTTTTTCTATTTTGTCTGTTAGCTCGCAAAAAGATAATAATTCTTTCTTTGGTATGTGTTCTATATAATTGTTAATATCTTGCCTTGCTTGTTCTGCAATAAGGGGATCAATTTTATAGACAAAATGAGTAATAGAAGAAGAAATTGCTAAAAATAATTGCGTATAGCTTAAAAAAATAAGATAAAGAAGGCTATTATAGGCAATAACAGAGCAACGCATTATTACTTCCCCTTTATCTTTACTTCCCTTGATATTTTAATATGACCCTATTATTTTTATTACCTATTTTAGGTCAAAATAGTCAATATTTTTTGAATGATTAATTAAAGGTTGCCACTTTTAGTTGCGATTAAAAATAATAAAATACCGGCCGCAACTGATGCATTATATGAAATATCAGGAGATCGTTGTGGTAAGGTGATATGCGTACCATGCTGATAAATAGTTTTGGAAATACAAATCGCTTCGCTGCCAATAACTAAGCAAAATGGTTTTTGATAATCACATTGTGTAGCATTTTCACCATCAAATGTTGCTAAATAAATATGATAACCAAATTTTTTTAATTCTTGCGCTGCCCATTCAGCTGAAGGGGCAATAAAAATTTCTAAATATTCGCTTAACCCTGCTGCTGCTTTAATTGCTGTTGCATTGAGAGGGGCTGCTTTTTTCTTGATTAATAACACACCATCAATATCAGTGCAATAAGCAGAACGTAAAATAGCGCCGACATTGCGTGGATCCTGAATGCCATCAAGCATAAGAAGGTTAGATTGTTTTTTAGGGTCGAAAAATTTTTTTCGAAATGGGAATGATTGTACCCATGCAACGACTCCTTGATGGTCAGTAGTCCCTGCCATGCGATGCAATACGTCGCGAGAAACATATTGGATAGGAACGGGATATTTTGGCAAATATTCTTCTATTTGCTTCCATCCTTTTGGTAACGGTTTAATTGTATAAATACTAATTAATTTACGCCGTTTTGCTTTTAAAAGCTCTGCTATTGGGTGAATACCAAAAATAAGTTCACCGGTTATTTTTTTGTCTTTTTTTGGCATAATATAAACTCTTGAAAAAACAATATTATGTTTCAATATAGCATATTTTTAAATTTAAAATAGCAAAAAATTATTGTACTAAGTTAGTTGCACGAATATGAGCAAAAATTTATAATACTAATGAATAGTCTTTTTAATTATTTTTAATAAAGAGGATTATATGAAAAACAATAAAATAGCTCTGGCATTGCTACTATCTATGTTTAATGTGCTTTTTACTCAGGGGACTATTATAATAATAGGCACAAATCAGGTTATGAATTCTGTGAATCAACATATGCGCGTATTTGATGACTATTTTAATACGATGCAAGAAGAGATGTATGCTATGGCTGAATCTATCAATAAAACATGGCAATCTGTTGAAGAAGAACAAGAGCAAGGGGGAAAAGTAACATTATCGCAATTATCATTTGATATAGAAGAGAAAATCAATGCGGATAACGTTGTAGTAAAAGCTAATGGTATATGTTTAGAAAAATCTACTGGTATACAAGCAAAAATTGAATTTGATGGTAATGGAGACCCAACTGGCCTTATTATTGAATTTTCTAGCCAATCTATTCGACTTTCTTATACACCAGAATACCGATTTTTGTCTGTGGAAATGAAACATGAAACAAAAAAAGAGCAACAAACTGAGAATCAAATTAGGCATGCTATGCAAGTTGGTACGATGCGACATGGGAAAACATTGCAGGATGATATTCAATTGGATCAATCACGAATTTCTTACAATAAAGAAGAAGAAATGTTAACGATTTTTATCCCAAAAATAATCAAGAAAAAAATACAAAAAATGATACCCATCGATATAAAATAGAGGGTGGGAATCCTTGAATAAAAAACATGTTGCCAAAGTTTGGAAAAACGGACAAGATTAATAGTTATTATTTAGGGCATGTAAACACTTCTTTTATGTATTCTTGGCTTGAAATTAGCAAAGATGCCCTTGTGCATAACATTAATCAATACAAAAAAATTATTCATAATAATAAGTTAGCATTAATTATTAAAGGAAATGCATATGGGCATGGACAACTTCCTATTGCCCAAATTGCCGACCAAAATAAAGAAGTTGATTGGCTTTGTGTGTCCCATCTTTCTGATGCAATATTATTACGTCAAAATAAAATCAAAAAACAAATTTTAGTACTTAGTTGTATTGATATTGACCCAGCAATGGCGGCTCATCAAGAGATAGCAATAGTAGTTGGGAGTTATGCTACAGTAGAAAGATTAAATGCAATCGGTAAACAACATAATTGTTTTTTTAAAGTGCACATTAAAGTTGATACTGGACTAAGCCGTCTTGGTATAGCAGTTGAAGATATTCATGCATTTATTAATTATGTTCTGACTCTTCCGCATATAATTGTTGATGGTATTTTAAGCCATTTTGCTCAATCACAACATGAAGATCAATCATTTACACAAAAGCAGCTTGTTCAATTTAATATCATATTAAAAAAATTTACAGAAACTAATATTTTTATCCCAAATCGTCATATTAGTAATTCAGCCGCAACAACAATAGAACAACCATTATGTAATTTTTTTCGACTTGGAATTGGCATGTATGGCTACTGGTCTTCTGAAGTAAGTAGATTAAAGGCACTGAAAAAATATTCAGGCATGGTGCTTAAGCCAATACTAACATGGAAAACACGGATTTCAGAAATAAAAAATATTCCAACAGGGGTATCTGTTGGTTACAATTGTACCTATCAAACAACAAGGCCAATAACTATGGCTATCTTGCCTATTGGCTATTACGATGGGTATCAATTACGCTTTTCAAATAGAGCATGGGTACGCATAAAAGATAACTATGCACCTGTTATTGGACGTGTTTGTATGAATATGACACTTGTTGATATAAGTGATATTCCTACGGTAAACGTAGGTGATGAAGTAGTATTGCTTGGAGATTTTGTCAAAATAAATGCAAATACATTGGCAGCATATGCCCACCTAGACAATGTACGTGAAGTATTAATAGCAATTAACTCACATTTACCGCGCTTAATAATTTAATCTTTTTTTCTAATTTTAATATGAGAAGCTTTTTTGGTTATTTCTTGTTTTGGTAATGTTACCGTTAATACACCATCTTTGAGTTCTGCTTCTGCTTGATCTCCTCTGACAAGACAAGGCAGCGCAATAACACGTTCAAAACTTCCGTATTTGATCTCTTTATGATAATATTGCTTATCTTTTTCTTTTTCTTCTTCTTTTCGTGAACCTGCAATAGTTAGATAATTATCTTCTGCTTTTAAAGCAATTTCATCGAGCTCAATACCGGGTAGGTGCATTTTAACGATAACGTTGCCACTACCTTCATAAACATTTGTTGCTAAATCCCATGTATGAACACGGAATGAAGAAAAAGGAAATTCTTCAAAAAGTTCTTCAACGTCAGGGAATGGTTTCCATTTAATTATTGGCATATAACTCCTTTTTGGTTAAATAAGAAATAACAATAATTGCTCCATTATCATTAGCTTATCATCCAAATTTAGATTAACAAGAGGAGTTACTTTCTTCTATTTTTTGCATGCATTGTTCGATTTGAATAACGTGTTGTTGTAAATCACTCAGTTGCTTAATATTTTCTATATGGATTGCCTGTTCAAGATTAAAGAGACCGATGCGAGTTCGTGTAAGTTCATACGTTGTTGCACAGTTGTCAATTTTGTTGGCAATTGTATGCATAAGAGAACGTATATAGGTGCCAGAAGGAACTTGTGCTTTTATTGTAAAATAAGGGGAAGAAAAATTTAATAATGTAATCGAATGTAAGTGAATAATTTTTGATTTTAAAGAAGCAATGTTTCTTAATTGTTTTTCTGTGCATTGTTGATGGCGTGCAAGTTTGTAGAGAGGAATTCCTTCATATTTAAGCGCAGAATAAACAGGAGGGATTTGCTGATAAGAATTTCCAAGTGCAGCAATTGCTTGTTTTAAATTTTTTTCTGTTATTCCTGTTATTTGTTTTGTATCAAGAATTGTTCCTGTATAGTCTAAGGTATCACGTAGTTCTCCTAATTTTGCTTGTGCAATATACTCTTTTTTTAATGATGAAAAACAATGAATATTGCGGGTCGCTTGACGGCCGATTGCAATAATGAGCAATCCTGTTGCAAAAGGGTCAAGCGTGCCGGTATGCCCGATTTTTATTTTTTCTTTTATTATTTTTTTAATATGAGTAATGCAGGCAAAAGAAGTAATATGTGGCGGTTTGTTGATCAACAAAAATCCGGAAATAATGCTCATTGGTGCTATTTTTATTTTAATTTATAAATTCGAATTTTTCCGATTTTAATGATAGTGCCCGGGTTCCAGGAGACTTGTGCTTTAAAATCAGTTACTGGAGTATCGCCAAGATGCACGGCATTTGCTTCAATTAACCGCTTTGCTTGTGAAGAAGTTTCTACTGCTTGCAATAGCTTGAGTAAATCAACAATCCATAATTTTTTGGGTGTCTCTTTTGGGAGAGAAATTGATTGTGCTTTTGAGTAATCTTTTTTTTGAAATAAATCTTCAAAATTTTTTCGTGCTTTTATTGCTTCTTCATTTGACCAAAATCGTAAAATAATTTCATGCGCCATATCTTTTTTTAGTTCCATTGGATTTAAATTGCCACTTGCTACACGCTCTTCCATTTGACTAATTTCGGCCGTCGTTTCCCCAAGAAGTACTGAAAAATAATTCCACATTAACTGATCAGAAATTGACATTAATTGCCCAAAAACTTTATTTGCTGATTCGGACAAACATATAGCATTGCCCAGCGATTTTGACATTTTTTGCTTTCCATCTAATCCTTCAAGTAATGGTGTTGTCATGATAATTTGTGGTTGTTGTCCAAATTGTTCCTGCAAAAAGCGTCCCATTAATAAATTAAATGTTTGGTCGGTACCACCAAGTTCGACATCTGCTTTAAGCGCAACTGAATCATAAGCTTGAAAAATTGGGTAGAGCAATTCATGCATATAAATTGCCTCATGATCTTTTATGCGACGATGAAAATCATCTCGTTCGGTTATTCGCGCAAGCGTTACTTTTGCTAACAATTCTACAATATCTGTGCTTGTTAGTGGATCAAGCCACGTAGAGTTGTAACAAATTGTTGCTTTTTCAGGATCTAAAATTTTCCCTACTTGTTCAAAGTAGGTTTGCATATTTTTTTTAATTTCATCTTGTGTTAGTGGTGGGCGTGTTTTTAATCGTCCCGTCGGATCACCAATACGAGCAGTAAAATCGCCAATTAAAAAAATAACTTCATGCCCTAAATCTTGAAATTGTTTTAGCTTAGAAAGTACAATAGTGTGCCCAAGGTGTAAATCAGGAGCCGTTGGATCCATTCCTAATTTTATTTTTAATTTTTTCCCACTTTCTAATTTTTTAATTAAATCTTCATAAGGTATTATTTGAACGGTACCTTCAAATAATTGTTTATATTTTTTTATATCCATTTTTTACCAATTTAAGGGGGTTATGCTATCCCGAATAGGTGTGCTACTAAATATCCTAAGTATGAGACAAGATTGATTACTAAAATCCATAATGGTTGTGAAAAAAATAAGATTAACAAGATAGGTAATAAAAAAGTTACATAGGTGTCATACACAGCATATTGTGGTGAACGCTCAACTATTAAAATCATAATGAATCTACAACTATTAATGATAAGATTTAATATTCCCAAGATTATATTAAGATAAAGCAGATTAACAAGAATAAATGCTAATGAGATAAGAAATGATGAAGCAGTCGGATATAAATATGATATATGCTTTCCAAGCATTACGTAAGGAAAAAGCTCTAATATATGCGAACCAAAAAAGCAGACAAGAAGAAATAGGCTTAACAATGCAAGAAAAAAATTAGCAATTGTTTTTGCAAGATAAGCAAAAATTAATTTAGCAATTCTGAATGGAGCAGTAATATTGAATGGGTTAATAGGAACATTGCGCCCCCAACCAAAATGAAAAAATAGAAGACAAAATAGCCCAACAAGATCAATATGAACAAAGGGATTGATGGTTAAAAATCCCTCATCTTTACCAGTAGGGTCACCTACTTTATTTGCAACCCATGTACGAAAATAATTCGAAAAGGTAGCTGATATTATATAAGCTAAAAAAAGAGTAATAATGCTGATAAGAAATTCTGCATTTTTAATATTGATCATTGCAACACCAAGCCAAGAATAATAAAATATAATAAACTAATTTTAAATAAAATATGTGATCTGGTCAAATTACTGATTTATTTTTTGACCGATATCCCCATTCTACGGTAAGCTTTATAAAAACGATCAAGATTCATATTAATCAATTTTTTTAGAATAGACATTCATTTTCTGTATATTAAGATAAAGAAATACACATAAATCAAAATAAAGTAAATAATGATGGAAAAAAAGTACGATTTTCAAAAATATGAAGTGGAGATTCAAGAGCAATGGGAAAAAGAACAAACATATAGTATGAATAATAATCCTGGTCAGCTCTATTCCATTGATACGCCACCTCCGACTGTTTCTGGGAAATTGCATATTGGTCATATTTTTTCTTATACGCAGACAGATATTATTGCCCGCTATAAGCGGATGAATGGTTTTTCTGTTTATTACCCCTTTGGATTTGATGATAATGGTTTACCAACTGAGCGTTATGTAGAAAAAAAGAAAAAAATTCGTGCTTCCCAAATGTTACGATCTGCTTTTATTAAACTTTGTATTGATGAATCAAAACAAGCAGCAGAACAATTTAAGGAGCTTTGGCAGCGACTAGGCCTTTCTGTTGATTGGAATTATCTTTATTCGACTATTTCTGATAGTACGCGTAAATTATCACAAGAATCTTTTCTTGAGTTGTATAAAAAAGGCTATATTTATCGTAGAGATGAGCCAGCATTATATTGTACGACGTGTAGGACCTCTGTTTCACAAGCAGAGCTTGACGATAAAGAATTACCTTCCGTATTCAACTCCATTATATTTAAAGATGAAAAAGGTAATGATCTTGTTATTGGTACAACACGTCCAGAGTTACTGCCATCTTGCATTGCATTAGTATTTAATCCTACTGATGAGCGATATCAGCATTTAATTGGAACAAAAGCAGCAGTTCCTTTGTTTAATGTTAAAGTTCCTATTTTACAAGATGAATTAGTTGATAAAGAAAAGGGAAGCGGGCTGGTAATGATTTGTACCTTTGGGGACAAAACTGATATTGTGTGGTATAAAAAATTTGATTTACCTTATAAGCAGACAATTGGATTAGGTGGTAAATTTACCAAACAAGGAGGTTTTCTAGAAGGGCTAAATGTTGTTGATGCGCGTGAAAAAATACTAGATAAATTAAGAGAACAAAATCTCCTCATTACCCAACAATCTATTACGCACTCAGTTAATATTCATGAACGGTGTAAAAAAGAAATTGAATTCATTTTATTATCGCAATGGTTTGTTAAAATTCTCGAACATAAAAAGGCATTATTAGAGCAAGCTGAGCATATTAATTGGTATCCTTCATTTATGAAAGCACGGTATAAAGATTGGGTGGAAAATATAAGTTGGGATTGGTGTATATCACGTCAACGATTTTATGGAATTCCATTTCCTGTTTGGCATTGTAAAAATTGTGGGCAATTACTGTTTGCCAAGATAGATGATCTGCCTGTTGATCCACAAGAAACGCCTTACAAAGGAAATTGTACTAACTGTGGAGAAAGCGATATTGTTCCTGACACTGATGTCATGGATACATGGAATACTTCTTCTCTGAGCCCTTATATTTGTTATAAACTATTAAATGACGATGAGAGTACTCTCTCATCTGATGATATTTTGACTAAATTTATGCCAATGTCAATGCGGCCGCAAGCGCATGACATAATTCGTACCTGGGCATTTTACACAATAGTAAAAACATGGATGCATCATCATACTATTCCGTGGCGAGATATTATTATTTCTGGTCATATTTTGGCTGATAAACAAGAAAAATTATCGAAATCGAAAAATAATAGTCTGTTAGAACCAGAAAATTTATTACAGCAATATTCTACTGATGCAATTCGTTATTGGACGGCATCGGGACATCTTGGCTATGATGTAGTATTTTCAGAAGATCAACTGAAAATTGGTCGACGTTTAGTTACTAAGCTTTGGAATGCATTTCGATTTGCACAACCACATTTAATAACATTTAATACACCAAAAAAGGAGCCAGAGGAATTGGGTGCCGTTAATGAATGGCTATTGCACAGAATAACAATATGCTTTGCTAATTATAAAAAATATTTTGAAAAACAAGAATTTAGCCCGGCACTTGAGCAAATTGAAAAATTATTTTGGCGTGATTTTTGTGATAATTATATTGAATTAATCAAGCATCAGCTTTTCAATCCACAAGATTATCCAGAAAAGACTATTTATGCAACACAATGGACACTTTATTACGCAGGATTACGAATTTTACAACTCTATGCTCCTTATCTTCCCTATGTAACTGAAACTATTTATCAACTTTTGTATAAATCGTTTGAAGGAATTGCATCAATTCATCAAATTCAGTTTTCCATTATTCAAACTCCTTATATTTTTCAAAAAAGTTCAGAATTAGTTGATACAATTATTTCTATTGTGACAGAAGTGCGTAAGCTTAAAACTGGTGAACAGCTATCTCTTAAAGTTCCGTTATCTTCTCTTATTATTTATTTTGAAGATGAGCTACAGCAGGTTGAATTAAAAAATTACAATCAATTGTTTCATGGTATAACACACGCGCAAGAAATTAGTTACAAAAAGGGAAAACTTGAAAAACCAGAAATCAAATTAATTGATGGATTTTGGCATGCAAGAATAAGTAACTAATTTTATCGATGGCGATTTTTTTGTTCTTCTTTAAGTTTTTCTATTGCCTGTTGTAAATGGGTATTATTTATTGGTTGATTATCTATAGCAGCTTTTAAGGAAACTTGTTCAGCAATAAATTTTAAATCTGCACCAGAAGTTTTCCGTTTTAACTGTGATAGCGGTGTTAAATCAAAATCTTTAGCTAATTGCTGGCCACGTAGCCAATGTTGAAGTATATCTTTTCTGCTTTTTTCATCAGGAAAGTCAAAAAAAGCAATACAATTTATTCGTCCAAGACGTGTCGAAGCTGGATCAAGTTGTGATGGTTTATAATTAGTAGAAATCAAAGTAAGAACTGGTGCCCCAAGTTTTCGCAATCTTAACTTAAATTCTTTTTCAATTGTTTTTTGAATATTTGTTGGCAATTCCGCTGGACATTGTGCATGTAAATTTAAGTTTATTCCAAGTTTTTTAAGTTGTTTTTCAAGTTGTTGGAGGTTTTCTTGGGTTAATTTACTTTTTACTTTTTTCCTTAACATTTTTAAAAGGGCACGTTCTTCTGCATGAGAGTCAAAATCCTCTAGTGTATTTAAAACCTTTCCTCTGAGGTTGACGTCTGAAGCGGAATTTTCATTGGTAAGATCAACTTTTCTAAGGACACTTTCTCCTTCATTTAATTTCAAGGCGATGGCACGTGCGTATGGATATAGTTGTTGCATTGTTTGGACTTCTCGGACAGCTTTTTTCCATTTTTTAACTCCCTCACCTTTATATTTTTGTGCTGTTTCTGAGCAATCAAAAGTTACTGAAGGGCAATTAAGTCTTGTAATTATTTCTTTCATAACCATTGTTTTTCCATTTCCTGGTTCACCACAAATTAGTATTCCTGTTGGGATTTTTATTCCTTTCTCTTCAAAATAATGGCGAAATTTTAACTGCAAATAAACTAATTTAATAGGATCTGGGATAGTTCCTTTAAAATTTGGAAAATCAAAGGAAAAATTCTGCAATTCTGTATGATTAACTTCTTCGTCAACTTCATCAAGTTGTAACTGATTTGCTCCTGCTAAAAGAATCTGTTGTAAAGAAATTTCGGTTTCTCCGCATTCTTCAGTGATATTTTTCGCTTCATGAATAATTTTTTTTATTCTGCCAGGAGATAGCCCTTCACTTTTTTTTGCAAGTTCTTCAATGTTAAGTTCTTTATTATAGGGGCCTCCTTCTTTTAATGCTTTTTGCCATGCTTTTTTTCTATCATTCTTTTCAATAAGGGGAAAGCTAAGAATATCATCAAAAACATCTGGTCCAATGAGTTTATCTAAAATAAATTTTTCTAGACTTTCCTTTTCTTTACTTGCAGCTTTTTTTAAATTTTCTTTACTTGCTTGCAAAGGACAAAGAAGAAGAATTTTTGGAAGGTTTTTTTCATTTTTAATATTACGAATCTGTTCTACTAATTTTCTTATTACTATTTTTTGATCACGTGATATCTTTTGTGTATCTTCGTTCATTGAATGTGAACAATACTCTTCTAAGAATAGGTCTATATCTTCTTTGATATATATGACAGCTATTTTAGATTTTATTTCTTGGCTTATTTCTTGTATTGTTTCAATAGAAGTTTGCAACTTGTTAGATTTTATAATCTCTTCTAAAGAAATTTCATAAAACGGTGCTTCAAATTGCCCTGCAATACATTGAGCAAGATATTTTCTCCCTGATTCATCTGGCGCTGACAAAAAAAACTTTTTAACGGAAGTTGTGTTGTTAGCATTAATATTTTCAATATAATGTAATAATTGAGGCGGTATCGTACCAATATATTCTTCTAAATTAATTTCAGGAAATGAACAGTCTTCAGTTTTTTTTCTTTTTTCTTTTTTCTTTTTTCTTTTTATTAAATTTTGTATTGCCAAGGGGTTTTCCCCCGCAGAATTTTGTAATTTTTGTATAATATCTTGTAGTTCGCTTATTTTCATTCCTTCTGTAGATGCAGCAAGGTTTTTTATATCTTCAGGAGATAGATTATTTTTTACATTTTCTTTTTTAATAACTTTTTCTCTTGTTTCTTTATCTGGAAATGGTATTTCAATAACATTAAATCCTAGTTCTTTGATAGAATCCTTTAAGTCTGGATTATTCAATGAATAGGAAATAATTAATTGCGAATTATTGTTTTGCTCCTTGATATTTTTTATTACATGAAAGATTGTTGATAATATAGCGATTTCCTTTTCAGTTTGACCGCTAATTTGATCTATATGCATTATTATTTTTTTTGAACCAATTTTTTTTGAATGTAGATGTGTTTTTTTAATGCGTGCAGTTAATTCTGTTTCTATTATTTGCTTTATTTCACTTGCTTGAGTAGCCTCATTCATTTTTTTTGCAATTGATTGACTAAATTCAGAGATAGTAAAAGAATTGAAAGGAGCATTGAGTTCACCTGCTAAACATTGAACCAAAAATTTTTTTCCAGGTCCAACTAAAAAAAATTCTTGAAATTGTGTATCACTATTTCTTAATTTTTTTATTTCTGGGGGTATAGAGCCATAGTAATCATTGAAACTTTTTTCTGCGGTCTCTTTGACATCTGTTGGAGGGGATAATTCTTGATCTTTTATTAAATCTTTTCTTTTTTTTGATTCTATTGTTTTTGGTTGATTGGAGGAATATTTATACAGACTCACTGTTCCTAGTAAACCAAACAATGTTGTGCCAAGCTTGGAGAAAGAGAATTTTTTTTTTATATATTTTTTTAAGCCTGGAAAGGAAGATAGTATAGGTGTAGTAGATTCTTTTGAAGAAGGGATATTATTTTTTATTTTTTTTCTAAAAAAGGAGATATCTTGCTTAAGAAATGAGATAAGAGAATTAATAATTTCATGTTTCTTTTTTTGTAATTTGGTAAATTGATTTTGTAAATCATTTAACTGTTGAGCTAATTTATTTTGATTATTAGGAAGAGAGGGGGTGATAAATACTAATTCTTGTTTTTCTTTTTCATGTTCAATTTGTTTATCTAATTGAGTAATTAGTTTTTCATTATGAGAAATAGCTGTAATTAATTGTTCTGAATTTTTAACAGAAGTAAAAATTAATGAAAAGGCCTTAAGGGATAATTCTATTTCTTCGATAAAATTAGTAGAAAGTACTATAAGTTCTTCTTGAATTGCACTTATCTTATCTAAAATTTGTTTGCTTTTTTGTAAAATTTCTTGACTATTTTCATCTTTAGCAAGAATAATTTCTTTGTTTATTTCCTTAATAAAATGAGCTGTTTTTATTAAATCTTGTTCGTGTTTTGTTTGATTTTTTTTGTAGGTTTCTAGTTGATCTTTTTTTTCAAGGATTTTGTTTGTAGTTGTATTAATAGTATTGGAAGGATTAGTGAAAATATCGGCGAAAAATTTATTTTCTGCTGCTATAAAAG
>JBAVPH010000198.1:0-2776 GCA_049692855.1 Candidatus Babeliales bacterium
AACCGTTTCTATGTATCTTCTGAATTCTTTAAATTCATACAGTTTATATTGATTCAATATCTCTTTTGGTTTTGTATATTGAAAAAATTCTTTAAACCATCCTGCTGTTGCCTGGGAATAGTCAATGCAAAAATCATGGCTATGTCTCGATGAATTTTCGCTAAAAGAGGTTCTTAGTCCCCAATTATTAGATGATGAACCAGGAGAGAACCTGAGTCTTCCTGTCGGCATAGCACGAGAAACCAGAATTTGTGATAAAAATAATGAGATCGTCAATAAAAAATAAAAAGGTATCCGCTTCATTAATTTTTCCATATTACATTTCTTTACTAAAAACTAACAATATCCTTATTTAAATGTCTTTTATCCACCAAAAAAATATTTTAAAGCTTTTTTAGCACCAAAGGATGCTGCTTCAGAAGCACCTCCTTGTACACCGCCTTGAACAACTCCTTGTATAGCGGCAGCTTGTAATTGATCTTTAGCCAGTTCAATTCTTCTATTAGGAGTTTGTGATTCCACTGATTTTTTATTTGCTTCTAGTTCTTCAGTTACTTTTTTATATGCATCTGAACTATTCACACCTTGTTTATTAATATAATATCCCATTTTACACATGAAATTAGTTAATTCTCTACCACTTAAACCCTTCATCTTTTTGGCCAAACTTTTAAAGTCTGATTCAGTTAAGGAAACACTGTGTTGTTGAGCTTTATTTTTCAAAATTTTGTAAGCATCTTCTTCATTCGGACAAGAAAATTCTATACACCAAAAACGATCGCGAATGCGTTTGTCTGCGAGCTCAAATTTATTGGTTTCAGCAACAATCAGTATATTATTATGTCTTTTTAAACAATTATCATGTTCTATCCAAATTTGCGTAAGGCTATTACCCTCTTCTTGTCCTTCATACGGAGAAGAAAATTGAACTTTTTCATCCGTTGTTCTTGGTGACAATCTTTCTAATTCATCGATAAAAACGATAACTCCTTTGTCACTATTTACTGCTTTTGCTTTACTAAAAATCTCTTGAATTGATGCGGAACCGCTTCCTTTGTAACCATTCACTATTTCTGAAGCAGATATGGTGAAAAATTTACAATTTGATTCATTTGCCATTGCTTCCACTATCTCAGTTTTTCCTACACCAGGAGGGCCATATAAAAGCATTCCTCTATGAAAATTTTTGTGAAATTTACCAGTTTTCAGTTGCGCAGCTGCATCTTCAAACAATATTTTATTTGAATGATATATATCATTTAGCAAAGGATATTTTTTTATTTGTTGCTTGCTTATTATTTTTTGTTCATCCTTAACCACTGGTAATGGCTCTTTGGAGATTATTGCTTCTAATTGAGTCAATTTAAATTTTTTTATTTCTTCATTTTTATCAAATAAATCAATTGCTTTTTCTAATTGTTCTATGCAACTAGCCCTGTCAAGAGAATCT
Source organism: Candidatus Babeliales bacterium (assembly GCA_049692855.1). Taxonomy (GTDB): domain Bacteria; phylum Babelota; class Babeliae; order Babelales; family Vermiphilaceae; genus JBAVPH01. The sequence continues at coordinate 1,451 of JBAVPH010000198.1, forward strand.
GCTTTCGACTGTTCTATCATAGCAACTACAATCTTCTTGATGGTTGGCATATCATACAATTCAGTAAGTTCAGCAATATCCCAAACCAATGGTTCATCTGCAGATTTTTTTGTCAATGATAAAATATCTTTCACTGTCTCATAACGTTCATCTTTTGTGGGATATTTGATGTATCTTTCTATATCAAGAGAATGTGATTCAGATGTTTTTACTATATCATTTATTAAATTTTCAAAATTAGATAGTTCAAAACCTGATGTTTCTGCCACAATTTTATGAGTTAAGAATTCACTGGCAATTTTTTTATGCTCAAGCAAAGTATTTTTTATAATATTAAGTCGTTCTTCTGCCGTTGGAAATATGGAATGCACATCATCAGATAAATCAACATTCTCCTTTTGCAATGAATGAAAATTTAAAAAAAACGGTTTAAATGGTTTATAAACCATTTTCTTTAATTGCATAAGTTTTAGCTGCTTTATCCGATCTGTATCTATTTTATTAATTGTTTTTGCTAGTTTTTCTATACAATTAGATCGTTCAAAAATATTGTCTTTTGATGAACTTGCTATATCAATAAAAAATCCTGTGAGTTGGGGAATAGTATATCCATCAGTTAAATCAACAATATTTTTCATTAATTCCTGAGTAGGAGGGTTTTCATAGCTAGATAGAAATAATTCGACAAGTTCATTTCGTTCACCATCTGTTAGAGGAATCCTTTTTTTATAATTATTGAAGTTTGAATAAACAAACATTGGCTCCATTAACAAAATGAATGAAAAAAATATAAAAATTTTTAATAACACATTCTCTCCTTATGTTTAATTTCATTAACAATTGCCACATAATTTTTTTATACTTAGTCCACATAACACTATGGTCCCCGCACCAAGCACTCCTCCAGCACCATATGCAGCTCCTCTCAACATTCTATCTTTAAAGTGTTCAATTTTTTTATGGGGCAAATTCCTTAACGTATCTTCTTTAACTTTCAGCAAGTATGCAATCGAATTCGAAAAAGAAGATTTGCTTGGTTCATTATTGCTCAAATTTAACGAAAAATCATCTAAAGCTACTTCTGCTAATTGATTTGCCTTTGAAGTTAATTTTTGATTTTTGTCATGTTTCTGCATTGTTTGTATTAATTTTCTGAAACAAATTTTTTGATCAATACATTCTTCTTTTGATTCTTTTGCAATATCAATCACAAGATTTTTGACTATAATATCTTCATAATCTATAGTTAATTCCGTTATAACTTTTATTAAAGATTCTGGAGCAAAAGCTCCTATTTCATCTAATGTTGTTTGTATAATCTTATAT
>JBAVPH010000199.1:0-3466 GCA_049692855.1 Candidatus Babeliales bacterium
ATATCAATTGGACCACATTATTACTAAGAAAAACAGATTTTATTAAAAAAAACTACTTCTATAGATGAATACAAAAACAAAAAAGGTTCATTAACTGCATTACTACTCCCCCTTCTTTTATTACCACTCGGTGTCATCATTGGTATTCTCATTTCAGGAAGCTACCGATTATTTGGTGGTAATGCCTCTCTACTTGAAGCATTTAAAAATAATAACCAAACATTTTTAGTGATGTGTTTAGTTGGAGTGGGTACGTTTATTATTAGTTATGGCTATTCGTTTATACAAAAACAAGTATTGGTACACGATTTATTAAAAATTATAGGTGGCGGTATAGGCCTCATGTACAATGCTATTCTTATGGTAATGCTTGCAACAATATTAGGCGTTTTTTTGCGTGAAAATTTAATGACGGGCAATTATTTGGCATCACTCTTGTTAAACACAATGCCAATAGTACTCTTACCAGTAATGATTTTTATTACCTCATTGATAATTACACTGTCAACTGGCTCTGCATGGGGAACTTTTGCACTCATGATACCAATTGTTATTCAAATGCTTATGTCCTTGTTTCAGATAACTCCACCAATTGAACCACAAACTATCGGCATTCTTTTCCCTGCGTTAGGTGCAATTTTATCTGGGGCTGTTTGCGGTGATCAAATTTCTCCCTTTTCAGAAACCACCATCATGACAGCAACAAGCACTGGAATAAAACCATTTGAGCATTTTTATACTCAATTACCATATGCATTACCTGCAATGATGGGATCTATACTTGCATTTTTATTGAGCGGATTACTCGGTGCTTATTCTTTTTGGTTCAATATTACAGTTTCACTCGGCACTAGTCTTATGTTTTGTTTAATGGTGCTTTATAGTTTTAACAAAAACAAATAACAACGTTAATCATTATTATTTCTATTCATTAATTTTTCAATTTCTTCTGCCGTTTTTGGTAAGGCATCATCCAAACAAACACCACCATTTTCCGTTACTATGCAATTGCTTTCTATGCGTATACCAAATCCAAGTTTTGGAATATACAGTCCTGGTTCAAGAGCGATAACACTTCCTTCTTGCAATGGCGCTGTTCTCCATGTTTCTGGATTTTCATAACAGTCTTCATGTACCCCAAGGCCAATATGATGGCCAACACCATGAATAAAATACTGAGCATAACCTTGTTCATTAAAAAAGTTTTGTGTTATATGCAATAATGATTTTTCTGGGTTATTATCATCTGAAAAACAGTACCCTGGCTTTGCATGTTTTATCACATGTTGCTGAGCTTCCAAGACAATATTGTATATTTTGCGTTGCTCTTCCGTAAATTTTCCTGAAACTGGATAGGTCCTTGTTATATCTCCACTATAACGATGACACGGGCATTCTGCTCCTGCATCTATTATCACCAATTTACCATCCTTTAACACCGTATCGTCTGGAAGCTTGTGTAAAATAACAGAATCTTTTCCGCTCGGTACAATACTGCAAAATCCTGGCCTACTTTGAGTAAGCATTGTACCATCTATTACTGCTCGTATTTCACGCTCTGTTTTGCCATCCTTAATTGCTTGTGCTGCTGCCAGATGCGCTTTAATAGTAATATTTACTGCTTTTTTCAAACAACAAATTTCTTGTCCATCTTTTACCTGCCGCATTAAAAAAAGCATAGAGGTTATATCTTCAATATGCTCTGGTAGCTGAGGGAGATACTTACAAAATTGATTTAACATGCAACGCTGTTCTAGCGATACAAGCCTATTAATAGTTGGATTTAAACTAAATATTTTACCTTTACCTTGTACAATTTTTTTTAACCGATTAATTAGATCGTGATAATCAGATTCCTCAAAAAATGGACCATAAAATGCTTCCTCAGCATTACTATCTAATTCTATTATTTGATCTATATTAAGCATTTTCGCTGAATTTTCTTGCAAAAATACTGGTTGGACAGCTGCCCATATTGCTCGTTTTTTTATATTACCAGGCGTATAGAGAATTGATTTTCCTGAAGCAATATCTAAATATAAACACATTCCTGGTTCTTTAATACCAGTTAAATAAAAAAAATGACGTTCTTGCTCAAATTCTCGGACATCTGGTTCAAAATTACCAAATAGAACAAGAGCACCATGTTTTGTACCGGGATATTCTGTTTTTATTTTCTCTATTAATCTATTCCGACGTTCCTTATAGCAAAAAAAATCGGTATTTGTCTCCTTTGTTTTTTGAAATTTTTCCATTCTTTGTTTAGCTAATTCTTCGGAACAGGATAATGTCATTGAAAAAAATAAGAATAGACTAGCTATTGTCATCTTGGCCATAGATTTACTTTCTTGTTTAAGCTGTTTTTATATTGTTACTTAATTTATTGCTCCTTACATACTTACTTGTATTATAATGATTGCTGCACCAACCCCTCTATTTCACTTGGTCCTTTTGGCAACTCTTCACTTAAACAAATAATACCGTCTTCAAGCATCCAATAATCATCTTCTATGCGAATACCAATTCCCTCTTCCGGTATATAAATACCCGGTTCTATTGTAATAACATCCCCTTTTTGTAACGGAGTTTCATAAGAGCCAACATCATGGACATCAAGACCGAGATAATGACCAATGCTATGATAAAAATATTGATCATAGCCACGTTCTTTTAGAAATGAGCATGCTAAATGATGCAATGATTTATTTTGTTCTTTTTCATTTTTAAGCCAATAACCTGGCTTGGCAATGCTTTCAATATATTCTTGTGTTTCAAGAACAATATCATAAATCTCTCTCTGTCGCCAGGTAAATCGCCCAGAAACTGGATAGGTTCTTGTCAAATCAGCACAATAATAGTTATACCGTGCTCCTATGTCCACAAGAGTTAACTCATTATTCTGCATTGTTGAATGGTGACTTGTATAATGAAGAATAGTTGCATTTTTTCCGCATGCAACGATGCTTGAAAAGGCTGGCTGTGCATGTAAATTTGTCATAATATATTCTAAATTTGCCTGTACTTTTATTTCAGTAACATTGTTTTTTATTGTTTGCGCTGCTGCTTCATGTGCAACACTTGTAATTTCGACTGCTTTATACAATTGTTCTATCTCTCTCATATCTTTTTTACGGCGCATTTGTGCAATAATTGGAGAAACATCAACAAGAGATGATTGCATGTTAGGAATCAAATTAATTAATTGATTAATTACTACTCGTTGATCAATATAAGCAGATGGACTGGAAGGATTAAGAATAAATATCTTTCCTTTTTCTTGCAGGATTGCCGTTATCTTTTTTTGTATTTTTTGATATTTTTCTTTTGAAAAAAATGGACCCTCCCAAGAAGCATCCACTTCTATTATTTCATCAAACCCAAATCGAACTGCATTTTGTGGCGATAATGATAGCGAAGTTTCTACCCAAATTGCTCTTTTTTTAAAAGATGTTGGAACATATAAAGT
>JBAVPH010000200.1:0-2995 GCA_049692855.1 Candidatus Babeliales bacterium
CATTGTTTTAATCCATCTGGTATTAAATATTTTGAATGAACTTCGAGAGTTTTATCAATGTTAAAAGGCATCTGTTTCTAGGGAAAGAATAGTAAATTCGTTGCACATTCTTAGCAACAAGCGAATATATCGTGCAAAATCAAAACCATAATAATCATCCATAAAGTTTTTTCTCCATTTTATTCCAAAATCATCTATCGAAAAACTTATTAAATTATTTTTATTATAAAGCCATATAGAAAAATCTGTATCCTGAAATATTGCACGTACACAACGTTCTTCTTCTTCAAGTTCCATATTAAGTATTCGATCTGCAGCATATTTACCATCCAGTTTAGTTAAATCAAAAGAATCTTGGTAAAGATAAATATTATCTTCCAAACATTTTTTGAAAAAATATTCAATATTGTTTTTTTTGTATGCAAAATCTAAAGTGAGAGTAACAGAATAAGAAATACTCATGCTTATCTTTCAATAAAATTTATATCCTTTTTTCATAAACCATTGTTTTAATCCATCTGGTATTAAATATTTTGAATGAACTTCGAGAGTTTTATCAATGTTAAAAGGCATCTGTTTCTAGGGAAAGAATAGTAAATTCACTGCAAACTCTAAGAAACAATCGAATGTATCGTGCAAAGTCAATGCCATAACGATCATCAATAAATTCTTTTCTCCATGTTATACCAAAACCTCCTATTGAAAATTTTATTAAATTATTTTTTTTTTTAAAGATCCATATAAAAAAATCAGTATCTTGAAATTTTGCAAGAATACTACGATCTTCAGGTTCAAGTTCGACTGAAAGTATCCGATTTGTAGCACCAATACTATCTAGTTTATGCATATCATAAAAAGTATCGGAATAAAGGAAAATATTATTTTTTATGCATTTTTGAAAAAGATAATCAATATTATTTTTTTCATATTTGAGATCCAATAAAGCGTCAATAGAGTAGGAAATCCCCATGTTCAATCCTCAACAAAAATTATACCTTTTTTTGTAAACCATTGTTTCCAACTTTCGGTTATAGAAGTTTTTGAATGAACTTCAAAAATTTTATCTAGTCCTTTTGCAATTGTTTTTTGCCCACCAAAAATGCTTTTCATTTTTCTTAATTTTTCTTCTGTCAATGTCGCCCAATTAATATTTTTACATTCAATTAACCTTTTATTTGTAATAATATCAAATTCATGAGATACGGAATCAAATTTTAAATGTTTTCCAAATTCAAGGATGGTCTCTTTTTTTTCCATTAGCTCAAGTGCTTTTTCTAGCTCATACATGGCGCCGCGCGCAGTGCCTAATGTCCCTTTTAGTTCGCAGCCTTTTGTTCCACATTCTAATACATTCTTTAATGGCCCATTTTTTTCTAACGCTCCTTTTACGTTGTATAGTTTTTCCACCGCCATCTCAAGCTTTTTCAAATCCCCAATTGCTGCATCATAATGGGCAACATTGAATGCTTTTACAAGTTCTGGCTTTACGATTGCAGTTTTTGCAGTATTTTTAGCTTGTTCGGAAACAGTCTTTTTTATACTGCTTCCCGCTGTCGATTTACCTTTCATCTGATTAACTGCCTTATTTACCTGAGCAGTTATTCCTTCAGAAGTAGTTGCAAAAACAGGAGCTTCAGTTATATTTTGTGCTTTTTGAATAAGTTTTGCCGTTTTGGTACGTGCAAAAGAGAAAGAACCTTAGCCCCATCATATTGAGTCTTAATTAAATTTGGTGAATTTTTAATTAGATTAATGTCTGACATCGACATTACCCTTTCCAATAGTCTTTTTTAAGTCGCGTTCAGTTGTGTTTATTTTTATAAATTATTTCTACTGTAATAACTTATAGATACTTTTTAGATTAGAATCAGTAATATGAGTACCTTTAATATATTCATTAATAAATTCTTCTATATCGGTGACATCTGTTATAGGAGAATTTTCACCATAAATCACTTTAACATTGCTAAGAGCTTTTTGAGCAAGCTGTTTAGCTTCTTTTTTTTTCCCTTGTTGCTTGTATAAATAAGCTAAGTATTTATAATTTTTTACATGCTTATTGCAATCACGAATAGAATTAAGTAAATATTTTTCATATAATGCATCATTATCTTTGCATTGATAATATTTTGCTTTTTCTAATTCAATCATGGAATTAAGTTCAGGACTATCACTAGACAAAGTATTTAATTTTTCAAATATTTCTTCAGTGATTTCACCACGAAGAACATCTTGGATACAAGCAAGGGTAATTGTCGCATATATATTATAAGGATCATATTTAAATATTCCATATAAATATTCACTAATCATTTCTGGATCTTCAAAAGGGGGGGTAAATTCAAGCATAGCTAATCGAAGCCAAACCTCAGTATCTTTAGGATTTTTTTCTAAATATTCTTCAATAAGATTTCTCATTATTTCAAAAGAATATGCATCTCGTTCTCCAATTGGTACGAGATAGTACATTTTAGTTAAATCTTTTATATTTTTAATTAATAATTTTTTATTCATGCTGATATTCCTTTACCAATAGTTGGAATACATTACCAATATTATTGACATTAATTTCTATAAAACCATTTACTCTTAAAACTATACCTTCTTTAATAAAAGTTCTTATTACAACTTTCTGATTATTAATTATTGTATGTATTTGGTTAGGGCCAGCTTCCAATAATCCTTTAGTATCCGCTAATTTAACAATATTGACAAATTTCTCCAAAATATCATCTTCACTGTTTCCTAAATTATAAATACCACTATTTTTATGATTTTTAGAAAATATATGTTCCTTCATGTCTTCAATATTTTTAAATTTTTTTATAATATTCGACTTTAATTTATTTTCTTTAAGACTTGTTTTATATACTTTTATTGGTTGAAAGGTTGACTTTTTTGTAGCTTGTTCAGAAACAGTCTTTTTTTATACTGCTTCCCGCTGTCGATTTACCTTTCATCTGATTAACTGCCTTATTTACCTGAGCAGTTATTC
>JBAVPH010000201.1:0-4301 GCA_049692855.1 Candidatus Babeliales bacterium
GACCGGGATCGAACCGGTGACCTCATGCATGCCATGCATGCGCTCTACCAACTGAGCTACAACCCCAATAATTACTAAATAAGTAAAAATAATATATTATAGTATACTAAATTAAATAAAAATGTAATTTTTCCTGTGTCTTAGCATAAATTAAAAGGAATACATGCATAAAAAAATTTCTTCATTATTACTTTTTGTTATTTTTAATTTTATTAGCTTAAACATATCGGGAACAATCACTTTTTCCTCAAAACTATTACACAATAATACCCACCAACTTACATTAGATATAGCAGTGTCATCCCCTGACTTTTTTTACAAAGATTATATTGATTTTTCTGTTGACCATCCTGCCATTACATTATCTGACTGGCAAGCATCAATCAAACCAATTGCCCAATATGACCCATCATTTAAAGAAACAAAGCAAGTATATAATAAAAATTTTTCAATAAAACTGACAGCTACAACTACAAGTCAATCAAATATAGAGAATACAAATCTTTATTTTACTTATTATCAACAGAGCAAGAAAAAAATTAATCAAAAATTATTTAATCTTAACTTAGCAACCAACGAACCTACTAAAGAACAGAGAAATAATATTTCCCATCAAGCACAACCTCTTCCAACCATGCCTCATAATAATGCTTTATCAAAAAATAATATATCTTGGTCAAACTACATTGGGGCATTAGTAAGTAACACCAATTCGCTTTTATTAAAAATATTTCTCATATTGCTACTCGGTGTTTTAATGAGTTTAACTCCTTGTATCTATCCAATGATTCCCATTACCGTTGGTATTTTGCAATCGCAATCTGGCAATTCCGTTATACGTAATTTTTTTCTTGCACTTGCCTACACAACTGGGATTGCTACTACTTTTTCATTATTTGGCTTACTTGCGGTATATACTGGACAACTGTTTGGCTCATTCTTAACCCATCCACTTGTTATAGTACCAGTTGTCGGTTTATTGGGTTATTTAGGATTTTCTATGCTTGGCTTTTATGAAATGTACACACCATCATTTTTTAAAAAAAATAACAAAAATACACAGAACAGTTCATTTGTATCAGCATTTTTATTTGGTGCGGCAAGTGGTACCGTAGCCTCTCCTTGCTTATCACCAGGATTAATTTTACTTTTGAGTATTGTTACTACGTTAGGAGATAAATTTCTCGGATTCATTCTTTTATTTTCATTTGGTATTGGCTTGAGTATTCCTCTATTGCTTATCGGTACTTTTTCAAGCTCACTATCTTTGCTGCCGCGTGCTGGTTCCTGGATGGTTGAAATAAAAAAAGTATTTGGTTTTATGCTTCTTGGTATGTGTTTTTATTTTTTAAAAAATATTTTATCATGGCCACTTCTTATGTGGAGTATCTCATTATTTACCATTGCAATTGCCTTATTTTATTTATATCAGGCACAAAATATACAACTCTCTACTCCAAGAATGATTAATAATACGCTTGGCACTCTATTACTGGCAACTTCAGTCTTATTATGCTTTAAATCATATCAAGCAAGCAATCCACTCATAGATACCATAATGATGCCACTCTGGCTCACTGATTATTATCAAGCACAGACCCAAGCACAAGAGGAACAAAAAAAAATATTATTAGATATCAGTGCACCATTTTGCACTATTTGCAAAGCAATTGATAATAAGCTATTTACTGATCACCAGGTTTGCCAAGCATTGAGCACTGTGGTTCCTGTTAAAGTTGATTGTTCTGATACTAGCAATAAACATTATGCTTCTTTACAAAAAAAATATGCAATTATCGGCGCACCTACTTTTATTCTCATTGACCCGACAACAGAAAAAGAAATTAAGCGATGGGGAAGTGAACTGTATGATGTAAATCCACAAGATTTTATTGCTGATCTTAAACAACATAATTAAAGATTTATCGTTGTTTTTTAAATTTACCTTTTCTGCCACAGGTTTTGACGCGATCTTTCTTCATGTATTGCTTTCTTCCATGTAATTTGTTGTACATCACATCAATAACTCGATCTAATACATCATAAAAAGGTTCACCCTTAAACTCGTAATTAGATATTAAATCATAATGTTCCGCTTTTACCCGTAATTCAACACGATGGTGCTCATGGACTTTACTTGGCTCAAAAACCAAATTAATATAGATGGGCATTCGTTCAGTCCCTAGGAAACGAACGATTTTTTCTAATTTTTTATCAGCATACTCTTTAAGAATTTCTGAATGCTCCATATTCCTAAACGTAATTCTTTTGTGCATAAACTTACTCCCCCTTTAAATACTCTGCTTATTTTTTTAGTTTAAAAGAATAGCCAATCAAAATTCAATTTAATCAATCAATATAAATAATCTCTTCTGTCCCTTTGTTCTCTTTGTATTCTTTTTGCTACTTCTTGGTTTAACAATTCTTCCATTGTGCTATTTTCATTTCCCTTATCAATCTGACGTGCTTTTTCAAGAGGACTTCCAACCCAATCTCCTGCCCTATTAATATCTGCCCCCCTTGCAATAATTAATTTTATGACATCGTGCTTATTATACTCAACAGCAAGAAATAAAGGGGTGTTTATTTTTACTTTATCAACATTTCTGAAATCAATGACGGGCTGATAATCAATATAAAAGGGGTAATAATGCAAAATAATATTAATTATACGAGGGTTACCACATGCAGCTGCAAAATGAAGCGGTGTATTGCTTGCATCATTTAACTCAAAAATAATGTTACGATTTTTCCTTAAATGATAAGAAACAATTCTTGCATCATTGTTACGAATAGCCTCCCAAATAGTTGGTTGAAACCGTTTAGATTTCTGGAATCGTTGTTTCCATTTAAATACTGCTCCTCCCATTAATAGATAAGGTATAATCATTATTATTGGCCAATTTTGCATTATAGTTGTTACATGCAATAATCTACCAATGCTTTGATATGGTTTATTCCACCAAGCACCATTTAATTCCTCCGTAATAAAAATGGTGAACATTAACAATAGATAATTTTTCTTCATACTAATCTTTTTTGTTTTTTTTTCTGAGAAGAAACCGGATTGGCACTCCCTTTAAATCGAATGTGCGCCGTAATATATTATCAAAAAAACCAAGTTGTGATGGTCCAAACCATTTTGACTCATTAACTTTTAATAGAATAGTAAGGGGTGCTGTTGCTACTTGCTGAACACTGTAAATCATTAATAATTTTTTTTGTCGGTATAATGGTTTTTTCAACAATGCTTCCTTGCAGATTCGCGTCAATTCTTCATCAGAAAACCATTGCGAACATCGTTGCCATACTTTTTTAACTAATGGTAAAATCTTGCCAATATTTTTTTTTGTTTTACACGAAATAGTAAGCTGGGCTACTTTGTCCATGAAATATTTATATTCTTCCAGGCTAAACGCCAGCCGTTCTTTAATAAATGGATCAACAACTAAATCTTGTTTATTAAATAAAATAATAAGTGCTTTATGTTGTTGTTCAAATACATAAAAAGCTAATTTTAATTCTTGGTCTGCTATACGGCCTTCTGCTGCATCAACCATTAATAATACGATGTCTGCTTCTCTCACTGCTCGAAAAGCACTTTGCACCATCAAATCTTCTAACTTTTCAGTAATAACTCGTTTTCTTCGGATACCGGGCGTATCAGCTACCTGAATATCTTCTTGATAAAAACGAATTTTTTCAATTAATGCTTCTCGTGTCGTACCTGGTTTTTCACTCACCAATGCACGTTCTTGCTTGAGTAAAATATTCATTAATGATGACTTGCCAACATTTGGCTTACCAAGAATAACAACCCGATATGAAAGTTCTTCATTAACTGGCTTTGTTTGCGGTAATAATGTTACTAATTCTTCCAACACATCACCAATTCCAATCCCATGCTGAGCGGATATTGGTAATATTAATTTAAAACCAATTTGTCCAAATTCATGCAGCTGTTCTTGAGCAACTTTGACATCATTTTTATTGATGAGAAGTAATACCTGTTTTCCCTTTTTATGTAATAATTTGGCAATTTCTCGATCTTCTGACAATAGTCCAATAGTTCCATCACAGACAAATAAAATAATTGTCGCTTCATCAATAAGAAAAAGAAGTCGTTCTCGTAATTTTTTCAATAAAGGATCTTTTGTCTTGCGTAAGCTTATGCCACCAGTATCAATTAAATCAAAACAGCGATCTTGCCAACAGACAACATCTTTCAAAAAATCACGAGTTACCCCTTCTTGATTTAATGTCAAACTTTTTACATTAACTGAGAGTCTATTGAATAATGT
>JBAVPH010000202.1:0-4961 GCA_049692855.1 Candidatus Babeliales bacterium
GATTTAATTGCATAATTTGGTAGTGGATTGATATAATAATTATTCCACTACCATTATTATTTTTACTCAAATTAATTAAGTAAAATATGAAATTAACAATCATTCCCTTATTATTTTTTTCACTTCTTTTTTCTACAGAAAAAGTTCTTACTGCTGCAATGGAGGACGAAATTCCTGAGCATAACAGTAAGCAAGAAGTAGAATATACTGCTATGCAAGATGAGACACCAATAATAGATGCTATTAGGGAAGGAGAATCCATCGAGGCTATTAAAAAAATGATAAGCAATGGAAATGTTAATGAAAAAGATGAAAATGGAGATACACCATTAATATGGGCTTGCCGGTTAGAAAGAAAGGATGGGAAAGAAAAAAAATTAGTAAAAACATTACTTTCTCATAATGCCGATATTACCTCGAAAAATAAAGATAATCTTTCGGCATTTTCTCTCACTAATAATGATGAAATAAAGGATTTAGTGCTTAATAAGATGTTGTTACTTATTTCTAAGGTCAATATATCTGATGAAAAAATGGATCAACTTAATGATTTTATATGCAGAATTAATGATTCAATAATATTAGAAAATCTGCCAAGAAAGACAAAAAAAAGAAAAATTCCTTCTTCTGAGCAAGAACAAAATAATAGAATGGCTAAAAAAATATTTCGACTAATTGAAGAACATTTTGCATGAAATTAAATATACTATCTTTGTTATTATTTTTTTCTTTCATAATAATTATTAGCTAATAATTGATTTATTTTTAAGCTCACTTTACCGCTTTATTCATTAGAAAGTATACTTTTTCACAAATTACTAAATAATAACTTATAAATTATAAAGGTTTTTATGAAATCAAAATTGACAAAATTAGCATTATTTTCACTTTTTTTTACTGCAAATGTGTTGCTTACTGCTGAAATGGAAGATGAATTTCCTGAACATAACAGTAAGCAAGAAGTAGAAGATACTGCTATGCAAGATGAGACACCAATAATAGATGCTATTAAAAGTAACGAACCTCTGGATGTCATTAAGAAAATAGTCAGTGCCCATCGTGACCAGCTTAATGAGCAAAATGCAGATGGCGATACACCATTAATGTTGGCTTCGCGCCAAGGGGATGAAAATTTAGTTCGTCTACTACTTAAATTTGGCCCTAATGTTTATCTCCGAAACAAAAATAATGAGTCAGCAATTGTTGTTGCTCGAGGAAATGGCATAATACAAAGATTATTAGTTGCTAAAAATCCTTCTATTCATTGTTTACCTCCCATTTTAAAGGCAATAAAAAAAAGAAAATCATTAGAGCAAATTCAACAATTAACAACTGAATATGATGTTAACCAGGTTGGACCAAAACAATCCACCGCATTAATGCTTGCTGCCTATATGGGACAAGAAGAAACAATACGCTTCCTATTAACAGAATGTAACCCTAATATTAATGCAAAAAATGAATATGGATTTACAGCCTTGAATTTTGCTTCCAATCAACAAATAAGAAGTTTACTTAAAAACCATGGAGCAGCTTTTGGAAAAAATACTGAACAAATTAAATTTGCTCCAAATCAATACAAGACAGAAAGTAGCAATATTCCTATTGAGGATAGCATAAAGAAACTTTTTGAAGATGCAAAGGAAGCGAAAAAACAAAAAAGACTATCTAATAATAGCTTACATGAAATGCTTAAAGAGGTGGAGTTTTTTCCATTCAATGAACTTTCTTCTTCCCAACAAGAAAAACAAGCCCCATAACCTTCAAAAAAGCAGTAATAAAAAAATTATTGAGCAATAATTTTTTTCAAATATTTACCTGTGTAGCTTTCTTTTGATTGCATAATATTGTTTGGTGGGCCATAGGCAACAATAGTTCCACCATTATCTCCACCCTCTGGACCAAGATCAATGAGATAGTCAACTATTTTGAGTACATCAAGATTATGCTCAATAACAATAACAGAATTACCTTTATCAACTAAGCGATGAAACACAATGAGTAATTTTTCAATATCACTATTATGCAGCCCTGTCGTTGGTTCATCTAAAATATAAAGTGTATTTGTTCCCCGTTTTGCTAATTCATCAACTAATTTAATTCGTTGTGCTTCCCCACCAGACAATGTTGTTGACGCTTGCCCTAGCTTTATGTAATCAAGGCCAACATCGCATAGCAATTGTAAGCGTTTTGCAATCGTTTTATGATTTTCAAAAAAATTAAGAGCTTCATAAGCGGTAAGATCAAGAATATCCGCAATTGTTTTGTCTTTATAGGTAACTTGCAGTGTTTCATTATTATACCGTTTACCATTACATGTTTTACAAACAATAGTAACGTCAGGTAAAAAATGCATTTCAACCTTCACTATTCCATCGCCACGGCAAGAAAAACAACGCCCTTCAGCAACATTAAAACTAAATCGTCCAGCAGTATAACCACGAGCATTGCTTTCTGGAAGCCCTGCAAACAGTTTTCTTATTTCATCAAAAACACCTAAATACGTTGCTGGATTCGATCGTGGTGTACGCCCAATAGGATTTTGATCAATTACCACTAAACTTTCTATTGCGTCTGTCCCTATTAAGTTAGGAGTATTTTTATTTTCTTGCGCACGTCTTGTTCTTTTATAGCCACCAAAAATAGTTTGAATCGCGGGGACTAACTCTTGCATCACCAGGGTGCTTTTACCAGATCCTGATACACCTGAAATACCAGACAAAACGCCAAGAGGAAACTGGACCGTAATATTTTTTAGGTTATTTTTATTTGCATTATGCAATGTCAAAAATCCTTGTGGATCACGACATTTTTCTGGTACTTCAATTTGTTTTTTACCGCTCAGGTATGCACCTGTGAGTGATTTTTTGTTACGCGTAATTCCTGCTGGAGTGCCAACTGCGGTGACTTGCCCACCCAATACCCCAGCTGCTGGTCCCATATCAATTATATAATCAGCTTGCTGCATCGTATCCATGTCATGCTCAACGACCACCACTGTATTTCCTTGATCACGCAATGCTTTGAGCGTTTTAATTAGACGATCATTATCCCGTTGATGTAAACCAATACTTGGTTCGTCTAACACATATAAAACACCACTTAATGCAGAACCAATCTGCGTTGCAAGACGAATTCTCTGCCCTTCACCTCCTGAGAGCGTACGAGCAGAACGATTCAAGGTTAAATAAGAAAGCCCAACATTATTCAAAAATGTTAAACGGTTTACAATTTCTTTAATTGCGCCTTTTGCAATTTCACGCGTTGACTTTTCAAGTTTTAACTGCTTAAAAAACTGCAATGCTTTTTCGATTGAAAAATTTGCTAAATCATAAATATTTTTACTTGCAATAGTCACTGCTAATGCATATTTATTAAGCCGCTTTCCCTGACAAGCAGTACAAACATGTTTTTTTGCATACTTATCACCAAAAAATTGTGGATACTCCGCTTTCCATGCGTTTGCATCATTACTATCCCATGGCCATTCGTGGATTGTCCCTAATCCTTGGCACCGTTGACATGCACCAAATGGAGAGTTAAAAGAAAAAAGACGTGGTTCTAATTCTGGGATAGGACCGGCACACTGTAAACAAATACGATGTGACGAGTAGACATATTCTTTTTTTCCAATAATTACTTTACAAGAACCATTTGCATGTTTGAATGCTGCTTCTACTGCTTCTTGCAAACGAGAACGTTCTTGCTTACTTACTTCTATCGCATCAATTATTAAATCAATTGCATGCTTATATGTCTTTTTTAACTGTAATCTTTTTATTTCATCTACTACTTTAAATTTATATGTCTTTCCATCGATACGAAAACGATAAAATCCTGCCTCAAAAAGGTGTTTTAATTCATTCACAAACTCACCTTTTTTTTGATTTGCAATGGGAGCAGCAATCGTAATAAGTCTATGTACAAAATTTTCAAGAAGCATATTAGTAATATCTTCTGCTGACTCTGCCTTAATTTCTACATCACATTCTGGACAATGTAGAGTACCAATTCGTGCGAACAATAGACGAAAATAATCATATATCTCAGTAATTGTTCCTACCGTAGAACGCGGATTTGAACCAACAGTTTTTTGCTCAATTGCAATAGCAGGGCAAAGACCATCAATGCGATCGACTGCCGGTTTTTTTGCGATTCCTAAAAATTGCCGCGCATAGGAAGAAAGCGATTCAATATACCGTCGCTTTCCCTCAGTAAACAGAATATCAAGTGCAAGAGAACTCTTTCCTGAACCAGATGGTCCTGTAATCACCGTAAGCTTCCCTTTGGGAATGGCAACATCAATATTTTTGAGATTGTGTTCACGTGCACCAAAAATAGTAATCCAACCCTCTTTTTGAGCTCTTATAGCCTTTTTTTTCATTTTATTTCACATTAGAAAAATTATTTTAAAATTTAAAAAATATTAATATTTATATACTATAATAGCATATATCAAAAAAACAGGGAATAGCTCTTATTCTTCTTAGTTAAGAAAACTTTGATTTTTAAATGAAAAAACGTATAATAGGACTGACTGAGAAACAGTAATTGCAATTATGGTGGATGTAGCTCAGTAGGTAGAGCGCCAGATTGTGGCTCTGGTGGCCGTGGGTTCGAATCCCACCATTCACCCCAGTTTTGTTGGAATTGTTGGCGGGGCGTGGCGCAATTTGGTAGCGCACTCGCTTTGGGAGCGAGGGGTTGCCAGTTCGAGTCTGGCCGCCCCGACCATTTCTTTATATTTATTCAAAAAAAAGGAATTTATAATGAATATCTAACCACAAATCAATTTTAAATTTTTCATACTCATTATTTCAGAAATTCTTCTGAAACAAAGAGCATAAAAAAACTAACCATTATTAATCATTTGAAAAAAGGAATTTTATGATTTCTGCTTATATTCTTTTCTTATTAATTAGTCTAAATGCAACTATTTTTACTGCCGAAGAACCTACAGA
>JBAVPH010000203.1:0-2289 GCA_049692855.1 Candidatus Babeliales bacterium
GCATTATTAATCGGCTCTTCTTCCCGTGGTACACCACGCATAGCAAAAAAAATTTTACGGCGTATTCGTGATTTTGCACAAGTAAAAAAACAAAAGCCAACTACTTCTTTTGTCCGTAAAGCGTTGCAATTTTTAGGTATTAATGAGGATGGATTAACAAATATCGATCTCTTATTATTAAGAAAAATAATAGAACATTTTAACGGTGGCCCTGTTGGGCTTGAAACACTTGCGTCTCTTGTTGGTGAAGATGCAGATACGATTGAAACCGTTTATGAACCATTTTTGCTGCGCAAAGGCTATCTTGAAAAAACTGCCCGGGGCAGGCAAATTCCACACAAAAAACTTCCTCGTCTTACCCAGCAATTTTTAGGACAGCAGACGTTGTTAAAAAAATAATTAAATAGAAATTGTTGTGTAATAATTGATCAAGTAGCAAATCGACAAAAAATCATCTTTTGCTATAATAATAAAAATTATAATTTTTATTAATGGGAGTCCCATATGGCAGGTCATAATAAATGGTCCCAAATTAAACATAAAAAAGCAAAAGAAGATTCCAAACGTGGCAAAGCATTTACAAAATTAATTAAAGAAATTACAGTTGCTGCTCGTACTGGCGGTGGGCATCCAGATAGCAATGCTCATTTACGCATGTTACTCGACAAGGCAAAAGAAATTAACATGCCTCAAGAAAATGCCACAAAAGCAATAAAACGTGGCACAGGAGAACTTCCTGGTGTTAATTACGAAGAATTTACGTATGAAGGATTTGGTCCTCATGGTATTGGCGTTATTATAGAAACACTATCGGACAATAAAAATCGTACGGTTGCTGATCTACGTCATATTTTTTCTTCCAAAGGTGGTAATTTAGGTGAGGGAGGATCTGTCAGCTGGATGTTTGAAAAAATGGGCATTATACGAGCAACTGCAAAACAAGTTACTGAAGATGAACTTTTTGAAAAACTATTAGAATTCGATATTAAAGATATACAACATGATGGCACTTTTTTTTCTATATTCTGTGACCCAAAAGAACTTGATATTGTAAAAGAAGCAGTAAAAAATGCAGGACTTCATATTGAAAGCGCAGAATTAGAATGGGTTGCAAAAACAACAACAACATTGAATGAGAAAGATTCTGCTCATGCCCTTGACTTTTTATCAACACTACAAGACCATGATGATGTCAAAAACGTTTATACCAATCTCACTTAAACAAGGAATGTATGATTCAAAGCATGACCGGTTTTGCAACTACCACATTTATGTTGATTAACGATAACGAAAAATCATCAATAACAATGAATCTTAAAGCCCTTAATGCACGATTTTTCGAAACAACCTGTAGATTCCCTTCCACATTTTATTACCTTGAAACAAAAATTATACGTCTACTTAAAAAAAAACTTCATCGCGGTCATATTTACTTTACTATCTATTTAACTAATGCCAGTATTTTTCAAGGCGATATAGCACCTGCCTTGAGCACCATTAAAGAATATGCCCATGCAATTAAGCAAATTAAACAAGAATTATCTATTAATGAACCACTATCATTAAAAGATGTTTTACTACTCCCTGACATTTTCAGCGTCGAAGAAAAAGGAATAGATGAACAATCAGAGCAACTCATTTTAGACGCAATTGATAAGCTTATTGAACAACTTATTGCAGTACGTTCTCAAGAAGGAAAAGCAATTGCTCTTGATATTAATGAGCGCATCAAGATCGTAAAGAAAAACATAACTATTATAGAAAAGTTAGCACAGCAAGTCCTTGAAAATCAAAAAAATAAAGTTCATACAATACTTCAAGAAATTGGTGCTGACCAAAGCTTATTAGCAGAAGCGCAAAAAAATACATTGTATGCCACGCTTGATAAGATTGATATTCATGAAGAAATTGTTCGTTTTCAAAGCCATTTACAAAATCTTGCGCATGAGATGACAACAGACAAAACTGAAAAGGGAAAACGCTTAGATTTCATTTTGCAAGAACTTGCACGCGAAATTAATACCATTACCGCAAAATGCTCTGATGCAACTATTAGTATCCATGCCATTAATGTTAAAGTTGAAATTGAAAAAATTAGAGAACAAGTCCAAAATATTGTATGAGAAAACACTTTACTCACTTACACCTGCATACTGATTATTCTCTTCTTGATGGCGCAATACCAATCAATAAACTTGTTGCTTTTGGTAAAAGAAATGACTTTAAAGCTCTTGCTATCACCGATCATGGTAACATTTTTGGCGCCGTCAAATTTTTTCAGCAATGCAA
>JBAVPH010000204.1:0-2122 GCA_049692855.1 Candidatus Babeliales bacterium
CATCTGAGCAATCTTATAAATTAGATCCTTCCGTGCTCGATGGAGCTCAAATATTAATATCTCTTCACTCAGAATCCCAAAAAAGAACAATTACCTCCTTCCATAAATCATTATATTCCCTAACTCAACAAAAAAGAATGGAAAAAAACATTTTCCTTAAAATTTTTTGTGATCTTTGTCAACAAACAAAATATCTAATAAATATAACCGAAGCTGAAATTTGCAGCTCATTTAAAAAACACATGACTAAATATCACCCACAAATTTCCCGTAAACATACTTCATATTACATGACTAATAATATACAAACCCCAAATGGCTCCAGAATATATTCGATTCTTTGTCCTTTGTGTAAAAAAAGGGATTCTATTGAATCAGATAATACTCCCAAAATTATCTACTTTTCTAACCCTCAATTAGATGAATTAAAAAAAAATTTTTGTGAACATATTGAAAAACATCATTCTGACAGAGCAGAGTTTCAAACAGAAGAATCAATATTAGAATACATAGAAAATTTTTATGTAACAAATTTTACAATTTATAAAAAGTAAGTTTTATTTAACAGCTAAAAAATGCCTCTGTACAACAACATTTTTATTATCGTAATTGTGTCCCATTAGTTACAGGGGCATCAACCGTAGCCAATTCAAATTTACCGGTTTCATCTTGCGCTCCAAGCATCATCCCCTGGGATTCTAGCCCAAGCATCATTCGTGGTTTTAAGTTAAAAACAAATACTCCTTGCTTGCCAATTAATTCTTCTGGTTGATACCATTTTTTTATCCCAGCAAGAATTTGCCTTTTTCCTTTTTCACCAAAATCAACAATTAGTCGTAACAATTTTTCAGATTCAGGAATAACATGGCATTCTTTAATGCTACCAACAACTAGTTCTATTTTTATTAAGTCATCTATTGTAATATAATCTTCCATAAGTCACTCATATTTATTGAAAATAATATTTTATATTGGTTTTTTAAATAATGGCGCAATTTTTTTGATCTTGAACTGCTTATTCCAAGTGCCCAATGCCCACTTTTTAATCGTATCATTTTCCAATTGAAATGAAATTCCCAAACTGGAAAGCAATTGCTCCATTTTATGCGGCATTACTGGCCATAGTAAAATGGCAATAGTTCGTAAGCTATGGCAAGTTGCTGCAAGTACCTCTAAAAATTTCTTTTTATTGTTTAATGCCAATTTCCATGGTTCTTGTGCATGAAAATAACTATTTACTTGCTTAATAAACTGCCATAAACGTGCAAGTGCCACATGAAATACATAATTTTGCATATAATTATTGAAATCTTCAATCATATTCAAACTTTCATCGCGCAAATGAATACTTTGTTCTGACCAAATTTTCGGCGCTTCTAATTCTACTATTTTGTATTTTTGTGCAAGCGCTGCCATGCGTTGTAATAAATTTCCTAAATCATTAGCTAAATCAGCCTCAATACAATGCTCAAGATCTCCCGTACTAAATTCGCCATCTTGATTTACTGGAACTTGTCGTAATAAAAAGTAGCGGACTGGCTCAGGACCATACGCATCATATAAAAAAACAGGATCAATAACATTACCTAATGATTTTGACATTTTTTGCTTATTTACCTTAATCCAACCATGCACCAAAATTTGTTTTGGTGGTGCCAAATTTGCTGCCATCAAAAATGCTGGCCAATATATTGCATGAAACCGGATAATATCTTTCCCAATAATATGTAAATTTGCCGGCCACCAACGATTAAACTCTATTTGTTTTTTTGGATCACCATAACCTATTGCCGTAATATAATTACATAATGCTTCTACCCAAACATAAATTGTATGCGTTGGGTCGTCAGGAAATGGTATTCCCCATTGCACAGTCGTACGCGAAATACTTAAATCGCGAAGGCCTGCCTCAACAAAACGAATAACTTCATTAAACCGTTCTTTAGGAACAATAAAATCAGGATTATCACGATAAAATTGCAACAATTTCTCTTGATAGACAGATAATCTAAAAAAATAAGTTTTTTCAGATACAAATTGGGTTGGCCGCTGACAAGATGAACACAATGGTGCTTCTTTTATTTTTTTTTCAATGTTTTTTTGTGTAACAAATGTTTCACAA
>JBAVPH010000205.1:0-1787 GCA_049692855.1 Candidatus Babeliales bacterium
GATGTAAACCTATTCGCTCAAAAAAAAAAAGAAAAACAAAAAGCAACAATTGTACTCTGGAAAGCTATAAAAAATGAAGAAAAAATAAACAATGAAGATATGTCTGAAATAGAATATGCTATAAAATTAGGTGCTGATATTAATAAAAAAGATGAATATGATCGTACACCATTAATATATGCATTATATAATTCACGGTCTTTATCAAAAAAATTAAATGGCTTTTGTAAAGTAGCTCGATTATTAATAAAAAATTATGCAGACATTAATATAACAGATGAAAGTGGTAAAACACCATTAATGCACGCTATCTTACAAGACCTTGAAGGGATAATTACATTATTGATTGAAAGAGGCGCCAATGTAGACATAGCAGATAATAATAACTTTACCGCATTAATGTATGCACTATTTAGCGGGCATATAAAAAGCGTCCAAATATTATTTGAAAAAAGCATTAATGCTAAAAATGCAATTGATAAACAGGATGATAACAAAAAAACACCATTAGATTATGCCCTTATTACTGCTGATACTGAAATGATTAAATTTTTAATAACAAATAAACCTACAGAAGATGCGAAAATAAAGGAATTTATTGCAAACAATCCGGTAAAATGGCAACAAAGGTTATTTGAATCAATAAACAGCAGCGATTTCAATAAAATAAAATTTATTATTCAATTTGGAATTAATCTTAATGTAGTAGATAATAACGAGTGGACGCCATTACAGATAGCGCTACTCTCTGCACAATATCGGATAGCAGATTTATTAATTACAAAAGGATCAAATAACTACTATAAAAAAACACCTTCACCATTGACGATCGCTCTAACATGTGATCAATACAAAATAGCTTATTTATTAATGAAAGAAGAAAATTTTACCCAAGAAGAACTAAATATTATCGAACAAAAATTTTCAAAAATATTGACTTACTTAGATAAATTTGGTGATCATGACGCCGGACAAAAAAAGGAAAAAATAAAAGAACTTATCAGTAAATATCCGTCACTAAAAAATAAATTACAATATACTTTGTCTGACTCACTAAAAAACAATTCAGAAGAAATTAATATCAAACTATTAAAATCCCTCTACAACTATGGTGTTAATTTAAATTATAAAGATGAATTAAATTGGACACCATTATTTTATGCTATACACAATGGACATATTCAAGTAGTCCGCTTTTTATTAGAGCATCAAGCTAATCCTAATGAAAATGCAGAATTAGATTGGGAAGACTATTTCAATGACGATTTTATTCAATGGAAAAACTATACTTTTTTTATGGAAAATGAATTAAGTTACAGCGAAACACCATTAACAATAGCAATAAAAAATAATGATATCGCATCTATTAAATTATTAATTGCCTATCATGCTAAATTTATAGAGAATGATGAATTAACTCCATTAGAAATTGCTCTTATATACCAACGTTATGATATAGTTAAGCTTTTAATTGAATCGAATTCTCACATCCCAAAGCATATATTAATTTGGGCCATCACAAAACACGATATTGAAATTGCACAGCTTTTACTGAAAATGGGCGCTGATATTAATGGAACATATAAACCTGACAATTCAACCCCATTAATACGTGCTACAATACTGGGTGAAACTGCGATGGTAGATTTTTGCATTGAAAATGGTGCTAAAATTGATATAGCTAAATTTCCACAAGAAGTAAAAAAATTTGTTGACTGCGCAACAGATTTAAAAGATCAGTTGGCAATCGATTTATTTGATATCGTATCTTTTGATCTTCTAACAAA
>JBAVPH010000206.1:0-8303 GCA_049692855.1 Candidatus Babeliales bacterium
AAGCAAGAGAACTTACGGGCAATAGAGCTTTTGTCTATTTTTTTATAAAAAAGACTTACTAAATATCGTTCAATAATTTGGCGAAGAGAAAGATGTTTTATTTCTTCTGCAAATAGTTTTTCCCAAAAGTTAATAAATTGTTGTAAATCATTGTGATAAGCACGCAATGTATGGGTTGAAAGATTGCGTTCTATTTGTAAATGAGTGATAAATTCTTCTTTTTGTTCTTTAAATTCGTTTAATTTCATAACAAACTATTGAAGGTTATATTCTTTACTTCGACGATTGACTGATGAACGATTTACTCCTAAAAAAATTGCAACTTTATTTTGATTTTTAAATTTATCCCAAAGCAATGTCATAATTTTTTGATCCTTTAATGCTTGCTTACCGAGCTGTGCTGCAGCAATAAGCGATGGGTCAGTTATAGTAAAAGTAGGATTAAATTTTGCTTCCTGATGAATTTTACTTTTTTTTGACTTTTTGATCAATAATTGTTGAATTTTTATTTTAAATTCTTGCAAGCTTTGTGGCCGATTATTGAGTAATTTATTTTTATCTTTTTCAGTGAGAGATAGTAAATTTCTGAATGTATTTGTTTGAATTGCTTGGTCAGCGAACCCTTCAGCAAGATCCAAAAATTCCTTTTCTGGTAGTGTAGAAAGAGGAGGCATGCTGAGTTTGTTTTTTTTTAACTGACTGAAAAGAGATTGTTTATTTTTTTGAGCAAGTTGTTGAATATTTTGATTTGTTGAGCAAATAATACGTATATCACTTGGTATTTTTTGATCACTATTGTAAACACGATAGAACCCTTGGCGAATAAATTCTTGTAAATGTCCTTGCGTCTCATCATCCAAAAAATGAATATTGTGTATGTAGAGGGTACCAATTCCATTTAATTTTGAAAAAAGAGAATATTCTTGTGAATTTTGAGTGATTAATTGAGTAGCACCAAAAAGTTTATTACTGATGGTTTGATTGTTTGTTGGTTTTCTTAAGTCTAATGTGTGCAATAGCTCTCGTTTACTTATATGATGAAGTAATTCCACTGTTGCCATTAAATCTTCTTTTGGCAGGTCAAGGAGGACTGGGTTTTTACTGAGGGCAATTTTAAGAAGATCAATTTTAAAGTTAAGTAACATTGTTCCCGATCCAGGAATAATTTTATTAATATATTGTCCAATAGTCGTTGTTTCAAGGTACAAGAGATAATTCCAATCGGCAGAATTAACAAGGAAATTAATTTTTTTTGTAATAAAATCAGTAATATCTGGATGAGAAACGGTAAATATAACACTATTTTGATCAAGGTGAGGCATAGCAATTATAACAAGCATATTATCATCTGTATTTTTTATTAAACAATTCTGTGGTGTTTTAAAAGCGTTTACTTTTTGTGCAGTATTTTTAAATATTTTTGTGAGAGGATGTCCATCTTGATAATTAATATTTACATTAATGAGCTCTTTAGCTGTTTGGTTAATGAATGTAAAATGATTGTTTTTGTAAAAAATAATCCCAGTTTGTCGTGGTTGATTATTGGAATGAAAAAATGAGCGGATACTTTCTTTATATTGATTAGTTTCTTGGTCTTTAAAATAAATTTTTTCTCCAAGTTCTTTTTTTTGTTGAATGAGAATTTCTGTGTTTTTTGCTTGCAAAAGATTAATAATATTTGCTAAATAATTGATAAATACAAGCATTTCATCGCGTTCAGTTTTTGAGTAACAATCATTTATTCGTGCATTTTTATCAATAATAAGGTACGCAATTATTTTATTATGATTGTAAATAGGAATAAAAATATCAGCATGAATTGCATCTAAAAATTTTATAATAGTACTGCTGATAAGTGTTTCTTCGTAGAAATGATTAAATACAATTTCATCATAAACAAGTATTTGTGTTTTTCTTATGAATTCACATATTGAAAATGCATGATTTCGTAAAAAATTTTCTACAAAAAGTTCTACTTTATGATACTTTTGTGTGGATGTTTGCATGAGAGGATTTAAATTCCTGATAAAGAGCATATTATATTTTGGCAGAATATTAAACGTTTCTTTAAAAAAGTTTTTAGCAATATGGCTTAATTCTGTCATGTTGGTAACAGCACTCAGCTGTTCAAGTGTATTTTTAAAATCACTAATGATAGCGACGCTTAAGGGAGATTGTACATATTTTGTAATATTCAAGAAACGGAAAGCCATCACTTTTTTCATACAATAGTAAATCGCATAAGTAAGAAGTAAAGTAGAAATACTGACAATAGGATAAAGATAAACATGCATTTCATAAAAAATGAAATAAGATGCAAGTATAAATTCAACAATTAAATAAGGAGTTAGCAGATAAATGGCAAATATTTTAAATTGTTTTTTAAGAATTTTTGGTAATTTTTCTGATTTTATTTTTTTAAAACTAAAATAAATTCCTGGTAACACAAGTAAATTCAAAAGATAAAGAACCACATATCTCATTGCAGTAATTTCTAATGGAGGTTCGATAGTATACTGTCTTGCTAATTCTCGAGCTGTTTCATCAGTAAGTATTGAGTTAAACAGAGCGATGTATAAAAAATAACCGACAAAACTACTGCTGATAAGCAAGAGCAATTTATGCAGTTGAGTAAAAGTGAAATTTTTTTCTGTTAAGCTTTGAATAAAAAATGAAAGAGATTGATATTGTACAATTAAAAATGCCCATGCAATACGGATAAAAAAAGTAACAAATATATAAGAAGAATGCGGAATTAAAATTTCTCGTATTAATTTTACTATCCATGCAATATCACCAAACATCGATCCGGCTAAGGTTCCTAATAAAAAGATCCAAGGCTTACGTGTTGTAAGTGGAATAAATCTTTGTAAAGAGAGAATCGTTAAAAAATAAGTCTTTACAAAAACTGAAATAACGATAACTGCTAAAAGAAATTGTGCATTTGCAACAGTTGAATAAAGTACAAATGGATTAATGATCATAATATATTGATTATCCTTTTTTTAATTAGTATACTCCTCTCGTGATAGTTAATACTAGTAATGATAGACAACAACTGTATTTTGCTATTTTATTATAATTTGATAGAAGCTCAGAAAAATTTCAATTATTTTTATTGTAGTGCCTTTATAATAAAAATGTAAAAATTTAATCGTAAAAAATTGATAATGCAGAACAAGAAAAAGCGTCTCATTGAAATTATTCATATGCTTCATCGTGCAACAAAGGGGATGACAGAACCAGCAGTAACTCAAATTATAAACAAATATGGTCAGGATCCATTTCTAGTTTTTATCAGTTGTTTATTAAGTTTGCGTACAAAAGATACCGTATCATTACCAGCATCATATCGTTTATTCTCTGTTGCTCAAACCCCACAAGAGCTTTTACAAATTTCAGTTAACCATTTAGAAAAAATTATTTATCCTGTTGCATTTTATCGTAAGCGAGCAGAGCAATTACATATTGTTTGTAAGGATCTTATTGAGCGTTTTGATGGTAAAGTGCCAAGTGATGAAAAAGATTTACTTTTTTTTAAAGGAGTTGGTCGTAAAACCATGAATTTAGTGCGGGGAGAAGGTTTTGGTATCCCAGCAATTTGTGTGGATACTCATGTACATCGTATTTCAAATCGTCTTGGTTTAGTAACAACTAAAACACCTCATGAGACAGAAATCGCTCTACAAGAATTACTGCCAAAAAAATATTGGATAGAATATAATCGGCTGCTTGTAATGTGGGGACAAAATATTTGTGTGCCAATTTCACCATTCTGTTCACGGTGTGCTATTGCAAATTTGTGTGAAAAAGTTAATGTAAAAAAATCACGATGAAGTTGTATTAAATTCTTTTGCTTTTTCCAATATATCTTTTATTGATAATCCAAATTCTTGTTTGCCATCACGATAGCGAATAGCAACAGTATTCATTGCTACTTCTTTTTTACCAATGATAATCATCCAGGGGATTCGCTGTAATTGGGCTGTTTTAATTTGTCCAGCAACAGGATCAGATGATTCGTTAAGAACGACTCGGATCCCATTATTATTTAATTCTTGTGTTACTATTTGTGCATATTCTTTTTGATCATCCGTAATAGTAAGTACTTTAACTTGTACCGGAGCGAGCCAAAAAGGAAAATTACCTTTGTAATGTTCTAATAAAATAGCAAAAAATCGTTCAAATGAGCCATAAATAGCACGATGAATGAGGACAGGCCGTGCTTTTGTTCCATCGGGCTGTATATAAGATAAATCAAAATTTTCTGGAAGAAAAAAATCAATTTGTATTGTACCACATTGCCAAGTTCGTCCCATTGAATCTTCGATGCGAAATTCTATTTTAGGACCATAAAATGCGCCTTCTCCTTCATATATTTCATAGGCATGCCCCCTATTATCAAGTGCATATTTGAGGGCATTTGTTGCTTTTTCCCATAATGCATCACTTCCCATTGCATTTTCTGGTTTTGTTGAAATGCCAACAGTAATATTTTGAAAATCAAATTGTCTAAATACTTCATAGGTCATTGTAATAGTATTCGCTACTTCTTGTTCAATTTGTTCCTCTGTACAAAAAATATGTCCGTCGTCAATAGTAAAGGCGCGTGTACGAAATAAACCATGCAATACACCAGACAATTCATAACGATGAACAAGACCAAATTCTGCAAGTCGTAATGGTAATTCGCGATATGAATGTGGACGTTCTTGGTAAATTAAAATAGCACCAGGGCAATTCATTGGCTTGATTGCATAAACCTTTTCTTCCTTAACGCAAAAATACATATGATTTTTATAGTGGTCATAATGCCCAGACTGCTTCCAAAGCTCATCTCTAAGCATAATTGGTGTAGAAATTTCTTTATAATGAGCTTTTTTAATAAGACTACGTATATAATTAGTCAAGATGGTGATAATTGTTTTACCATTTGCATGAAAAAAGGGAAAACCAACTCCTTCTTCATGAAATGAAAATAAATCAAGTTCTTTACCAAGTCGACGGTGATCATATTTAATAAGATCTTGTTGTTGTTGAAGAAAGCGATCTAGATCTTTTTGAGTAAAAAAAGCAGTGCCAGTAATACGTTGTAGTGCTTGATTATTTTTATCTGCGCGCCAATAAGAACCAGAAATATTGAGTAGTTTAATATGCTTAATTTGTCCTGTTGATTCAACATGCCCTCCTTTACAAAGGTCAAAAAAATTGCCTTGTTCTGCAATGCCAACAGTCTCATTTGGAATTTGATCTATAAGTTCAAGTTTAAATGGATTATCTTTGTAAATATTGCGTGCTTTTTGTTTAGAAATTTGTTTGTGAACAATTGGGAGATTGCGTTGTGCAATCTCAGACATTTTTGTTTCAATCAAGGGTAAATCTTCATCTTTGAAGTTTTGTTGTGGTAAAAAATCATAAAAAAAACCAGTCGAAGTGGCAGGACCAATCGTTGGCTTTGCTTTGGGAAAAAGTTCTTTAATTGCATGCGCTAATAAATGAGCAGCAGAGTGGCGGAGTTTTTCAAGATCACTTTCTGATTTCATCATATGCTTTGCCTTTAATTATTTTTTTGCCTTAAGTATAGCAATAGCTTGATAAAAGTATAGAGTTCTAGCATCTTATTTGCTTGACGAGTATGGCTATGGTAGGCTGCATGCAGTAGGGTAATAAGTTAAACTTATCAGCCAAAAAAAAGGAAACAGACGGTAATGGTTACAAAAAAAAAATTAAAAACGATGCAGGAAAAAAAAACTAAAAAAATGTATTTATTAGATACCAATATTTTGGTATATGATCCGCGTGCTATTTTTAATTTTGAAGATGCTTTTGTTGGTATTCCAGCGATTGTGCTTGAAGAATTAGAACAGTTTAAACAAGAAGGTACTGATCGTGGTCGTAATACGCGTGAAATAATTCGCTACTTAGATGAATTAAGACAACGAGGTTCCTTGGGAAAAGGAGTAAAACTTGATAATGGCAGTATTTTACAAGTAATCTTTTTAGAAAAAGAGACGTTGCCTAAAATGCCATTTATTATAAAAAATGGTGATAATGAAATTTTGTTGACGGCATTGTTTTTAAAAAAACAAGGCTATGACGTTTGCTTTATATCAAAAGATTTAAATGCTCGTGTTAAGGCTGATGCCATTAATGTTGAATCGCAAGATTATGTAAGTGAATACGTTAGCGAAGAAGAATTTTATCATGGATGGATTCGTATAAAAATGCCTGCAATTGAATTAAAGCAGGAGCTTCCAGAAATGTTAATTCGTTTAGCGCAAGATAACAAATTTGAAATTAATGAATTTATTTTAGCTGAAAGCCAACATAATCCTCATAACTGTCGAATTTTTCGTTATCTAGGGCAGCAACAATTTAAACGAGTAGAATCGCCAAAATTACATTGGCCTCTTTTCTCACGTAATATGCAACAACTAATGGCATTAGATCTTTTATTGGATAATACAATTGAATTTGTTTGTTTATTTGGTCCTGCAGGAACGGGAAAAACTTTTTTAGCATTATTGGCAGGGTTACATAAAGTTTTAGTTGAAGATATGTATGAAAAAATTCTTATTTCTCGGCCTGTTGTGCCGTTAGGTCGTGATATTGGTTTTTTACCAGGAACATTGGAAGAAAAATTGCATAGTTGGATGTTACCAATTTACGATAATATGCAATTTATTATTCATGCGGTAAATACAACGCGTCACCTTGAAGAGGGAGAATCTCACTGTGTAAGTAAACGCAAACAAAAAAGAAGACGAGGAGAGAAAAGAGATTTTGATCGA
Organism: Candidatus Babeliales bacterium; assembly: GCA_049692855.1. Lineage (GTDB taxonomy): Bacteria > Babelota > Babeliae > Babelales > Vermiphilaceae > JBAVPH01. Next base: position 6,792 of record JBAVPH010000206.1, read on the forward strand.
TTAATGTCATTGGAAGAATTAGTGAGAAGAGGAAAAATTAGCATGGAGGCAATAACGTATATGCGAGGTCGCTCTATTCCCTATCAATTTATTTTAATTGATGAGGCTCAAAATTTGACACCGCATGAAGTAAAAACATTGATAAGTAGGGTCGGTGAAGGAAGTAAAATTATTTTGTCTGGAGATCCTTATCAAATCGATTCACCTTATCTTGATTTTAGTAGCAATGGGCTTGTCATTACGAGTGAACGTTTTAAAGGACATAAAATTTTTGGTACTGTCTTTTTAACAAAGACTGAGCGAAGTGAATTAAGTCAATTGGCAACGGAACTTTTATAGTTTTAGGAATTACTTTTGTTTTTCCAAAAGTGAATTAGTTTTAGTAGACACGCTTGTTCTATGGCACCTTTAATTAGTTCTCCTACAGTGTTGAGCACAATATTTTTTTTAAAAAACGTATTAAATTCTTTGGCTACTGTTTTAGCCATTGGTATTTTATCTAAAAGATAATACTTTGTACCAACTACAGTAAGTGAAGCGATAATGCTTTCTATATTACTTGTATTTTCTGGTAATTGTTTGTGTAACCTTCTTGAAGCTCTTAATCTTAAATTAAGAGAAATTGTGCTATTACAAGTTTCAATTACTTTTTTGAGTTGGTGGTCAATATTTTTAAAATCTGTCTTCCTTGCTATCTTACTTGTACAAAGATAAAGAGAAGCTGCAGTTGCAAGCTTGGTGTATTCATTATCAGGAGCTCCTGAATTTACTGATAGAATAAAGGAACCGGGTAAATAAGAAAAAAATAAAACTAAGGTGAATTCGATATACTTTTTATTCAACTTGCTTAACTTAGGTTTTCCTTTACCAACATTATTGCCGTAATAAAATATTGATAACATAGTGATCACCCTTGAAAAAAGTTTTAGTAAATGCAGCAACCACATAAGGGTCATATAGTTTGCAACTAAAAACATCAATGTAAGCGCTATTGTCGATATTAACAAAATGACCAGAAATATTAGATGTCTCAATAAGTTGGACCATAGAATAACCAGCGACTTCTAGTTTTTGGCCAAAATTAACAATAATTGGATCACCAAATCTACTCATATCAATAAGGTCACATAGTTGAATAACAAAATTCTTAATTGCGTCAGCAGATCGAATAAGTTCAGAATCACAATTTTTTAAATCAACCGTTGTATGAAGTCCCCATGCATTTTGTGCATTAAATGTTTTTTTTATTTGATCAAAAGAAATACCGGCATAATTAATAGACGGTTTGCCTATAGTAGGAATAAGAAATGCAATAAAAAAGAATAAAATTAATCGTTTCATGGTGTTGAACTCCTGATTATTATTAAGTTAATGTGTATTTGTTTTTAAGGAGGAGTATACAATAAAAATAAATGATTACTAGTTCAATTTTTTATTTTTGTGAATGGATTGCAGGAAAGGAGTCGCTTGCTGGTGTGCCAAAGAGCTGGTAATAATGGTTTTTCTTTTAAT
>JBAVPH010000207.1:0-3241 GCA_049692855.1 Candidatus Babeliales bacterium
CTATCATGTAACGCGGAAAAAAATGGTGGTAATGGGTTTGTGCTTGATAATGTTGATACCAGCTGCTTGAAATGGTGTAAAGCAAACGTGAATTGTTTCCATGGTATATGTGATTCAGCATGCAATGGTGATAATTTGTATGTAGGTTGCATTGCAAAGCAAAATGGCATCGATGGATTTAATGTTGCCGGTGGTGGAAAAGTGATGCAAAAATGTATTGCTTCACAAAACACCGGAGATGGATTTAATTTATCAACCCCATTATTTAATGATGCAAATTTAGATATAACTTTTGGAGTAGGGGGAATAGTAACAACTTCTTTTGGAAGTACGCCTTTTGCTCAAAGAATAGCGCAGCAAAAAGATGGTAAATTAGTGGTTGTTGGAACAGATGGAGATGATTTTGCTATAGGTCGATATAATACAGATGGGAGTTTGGATGCAAGTTTTGGCACAAGCGGTATTGTGATAACTGCTTTTAGTGGCGGACTTGATGCGGCAACCGGTGTTGCAATACAAGATAATGGAAAAATAGTAGTAGGTGGTGTTGCAAATTTTGGCAGTTCAGATTTTGCTGTTGCAAGATATAACGTTGATGGAAGCTTAGACCTTAGCTTTGGTGTGAGTGGAAAGGTAACGACAGCAATTAGTGGGGTTAATATAGCAAGTAGTATTGCATTACAAAAAGATGGAAAAATAGTTGTTGTTGGTCTTGCAAATGCAGCTATTGATGCTGAATTTGCTACAGTAAGATACAATACAGATGGAAGTTTAGATACTACCTTTGGCATTGGGGGCATTGTAACTACTTCCTTTGCAGCAGGAAAAGGCTCATCAAGGAATGATGTTGCAATACAAAAAGATGGAAAAATAGTTGTTGTTGGTGGCATTAATGATCAAGATGTCGATTTTGTGGTTGTGCGATATAATACAAATGGGAGCTTAGATGAAAGCTTTGGGCTTGGTGGAATAGTTACCACTACTTTTGAGCCAAATAATAATGGTAATGCCAACGCAGTTGTAATACAAAAAGATGGAAAAATAGTTGTTGCGGGTCAAGTAGAAATTATTGACGAAGATATTGCTTTAGCTCGTTATAATATAGATGGTACGTTAGATACTTCTTTTAATCCAACAGGAAGTTTGCCGGGTACTGTTGTTACTGATTTAGCTAGTGAAGAAGCTGGTAATGCTATAGCATTGCAGAAAGATGGAAAAATAATTGTCGCCGGGAACTCAAATTCTAATTTTGTAGTTTTACGCTACAGAACTGATGGTCTATTAGATACAACATTTAATCCAACGGGAAGTACTCCTGGTACAGTTATAACTAACATTGAAGGAAGTGATATAGGAACCACCGTTGTAATTCAACAAAATGGAAAAATAGTGGTAGCAGGTACTGCAAATATAGGAGAAGGAAATGAGTGGGCAATAGCACGTTACATTGTATTAAAGCAAGGAGTTGCTATCCAAAATTGTGTTGCTGAAGAAAATGGTCAAAATGGTTTTGATATTACTGGTAGTGCATATCTTGTTCGTAGTTCCAGTGCAATTCATAACGCATTAAATGGATTTTCACTTGAGTCATTAACTGATGGTTGTCAATTATTAGATAATCAAGCATTACAAAATGCTAATGATGGCTTTTTGCTTGCATCATTGACAGATAGTTGTCAATTAATAAGTAATTCGGCATTACAAAACACCAATGTTGGCATAGAAAATTTAGGTTCTCTTAATCAAATATTTAACAGTAGAGCCTACGGCAATACAAGCGCAGATTATATTGGCATATCGTTGGATGCAAATCCTCCATTAGTAACAACAGGTTTTTGGACAAATGTTCGAGGTGTTTAGTTTAGGTATATGGATTATTGAAGAAATAAAAAAATAAAAAGGCAAGTTAATGAAGGTTCATTTAATTAAGTTTAATGTTATATTTTCTATTTTTTTATTCACTAACAGGGTTACTGCAAAAGTAAACCCACAACCAGGAGAAAATTTATGGCGATTAACAGCGCGTATTGGTGAATGCGTTGATGTAGAAAGTACAAAATTAGATTGGATTGAATCGCAAAATGATCTTATTTGCTCTAAGTTAGAAAATCTTGATGAAGATCTTATTTCTCACAATGATATAGTTTGTTCAAAAATAGAAGTAATAGATTCTGTTGTTGATAATGTAAATAGTGGTATTGATGCAATTTGTTCAAAAATAGAAAAGGTTGAGGAAGATTTATCAGTTCATGATGCATCTATTTGTTCAAAATTAGAAAAACTTGAGACAAAACAAGATTTATTGTTATCCAAAATAGATTTGCTAGAATTTGTTGGCCCCTGTGAAACATTAATCTTTCAAAGTGATGTTCCCTATACCATTGAAAATCCTGGTGTCTATTGTTTAGCAGAATCAGTGAGCTTTGCTAGCGGTACTGCAATTACAGTTGCCTCTGATAATGTTATTCTCGATTTAAATGAAAAAAAAATAGATGGGAGTGCGGGAGGTAGTATTGGTATTGCAGTCAATTCTGGGTTGCAAAATATTACGATACAGAATGGAATGCTTTGTAATATGAACGACAAAGGCATTAATGCCGATGCCACCAATAATATTGCATTTATTTCTATGAGCGTATTGGATAGTCTTGTTGATATGCCATCGTTGATTGCACCAATTATCTGTTTGCAAATTAATAATGTTAATGTATTGAATGTAGGTATTTTTAAAAAATTTCCAATTAGTTCTGTTGTTGACAGTGTTATTGACGTACCAGATTGTGTCTTGTCAGCAATCACCGGAATCAATATTAATTGTGCAACTGAGGTTAGTTTAACCAATTGCCAAGCACTTGGTTGTTTGGGAGATGGGTTTGCGTTACAGCAATCAGAGAATGTAACATTAACTTCATGCCAAGCAATAAAAAATGGTGGCAATGGATTTGTGCTTGATAATGTTGACACCAGCTGTTTAAAATGGTGTAAAGCAAATATGAATTGCTATCATGGGGTGTGTGATTCAGCATGCAATGGTGATAATTTGTACCTAGGTTGTATTGCAAAACAAAATGGTATTCACGGGTTTAATATTGCTGGTGGTGGAAAAGTGATGCGAGAATGTGTTGCATCCCAGAACACAAATAATGGCTTTAACTTATCAACGTCACTTCTTAATGACGCAGATTTAGACAGAACATTTAATCCGACTGGAAGTCTACCTGGTACAGTAACAACAGATTTT
>JBAVPH010000208.1:0-2118 GCA_049692855.1 Candidatus Babeliales bacterium
TTAGCCGCGAAGCCACGGCTTTTAAGCCGTGCGAGCTTTACTATATTTCATAGATTTTTTTGATTTTTTTGTTCTTAAACTTTAACTTTATCATTATATTATAATGAAATAAAAATAAATATTATAAAAAATCTTTATAAAACAAGCTTGGTTGTATGCCGCGATTGTTTTGATATTTATTACTTTTATATCGAATAAAATCACCTTCAATAGTGTGATAAAAAATTTGGCAAATCTCTACGGCAGGATAAATACGAACTGGTTGCACACAAAACATTTCAAGTGTCCAATAACCGCTAAAACCTACATCCCCAAATCCAGCAGTGATATGAATAAACAATCCAAGGCGTCCAACAGAAGATCGGCCTTCAAGCATTGGAACTAATTGTTCAGTCTTCGTATATTCTATTGTTCTTCCTAGATATAATTTTTTTGGTTCAAGTACCAATCCTTCTTCTGGGATAGTTATTTTTTGTAATGTATGTTCTTTTTTCATATCAAGAATTGTTTCATTATATGTTACAAGCTCATTGTATAATCGAAGATTGTAGCTATTTGGATTAAGTTGAAGTGTATTGAATGGCTTGATTATAATATCTTTATTAATTCTTCTTTTTATTTCTTTACCTGAAAGGATCATAAGCTTTTTCCTTGTTATTCGACATTATTGTAAGATTTGTATAGTATGATAAAATAATGATTTCAAGTTAAATTTAAGATTATTAATATAATAGTATAACTATGATGAATATAACACCAACTTCCCCTATTAGCGAACAAATTAAAGAAGAAAGTGCCCGTTTTCATGGGCTTGATATAGAAATTAGTAAAGTTATCATTGGCCAAAAACATATTATAGATTTTATTATTAACGCTATACTTTGTAATGGACATATTTTACTTGAAGGAGTACCGGGAGTAGCAAAAACAACGATGATTAAATCAGCAGCAAATGCATTAGGACTTAAATTTAATAGAATTCAATTTACTCCTGATTTATTACCAGCAGACTTAATTGGTACATTAATATATAATCCAAAAACGCAAGAATTTGAAACTAAAAAAGGACCAGTTTTTGCACATTTAATTTTAGCTGATGAAATTAATCGAGCTCCTGCAAAAGTGCAATCAGCATTACTTGAAGCGATGCAAGAAAGACAAGTCACTATTGGTTCGCAAACATTTAAATTAGATAAACCATTCTTGGTTTTTGCTACACAAAATCCAATCGAACAAGAGGGAACCTATCGACTTCCAGAAGCACAGCTAGATCGTTTTATGTTTAAAATTAATGTTGCCTATCCAAATCAGCAAGAAGAGCGGGAATTATTAAAACGAAAATTAGATACTGATGTTGTGCAACAAGTTTTACAAAAAGATGCAATTTTTGCAGCACAAAAATTGGTTAATGATGTTTATGTTGATGAAAAAATTATTGACTATATTATCAATATTATTTTTGCAACTCGTAATCCAGCGATACAATTAAAAGAAATAGCGGCTTACATTCGTTATGGCGTATCACCACGAGCAACACTTGCTCTTTATCATGCAGCCAAAGCACATGCTTTTTTGAAAAAAAGACATTTTGTTATTCCTGATGATGTAAAAAAAATGGCTACTGTGGTATTGCGTCATCGATTAATACTGAGTTATGAAGCAGAAGCTGACAATATAACCCCTGATTATCTTATTGAAAAAATATTAGCGAGTATTGTTTCTCCATAAAGACAAAAAATGCTTTTTAAACAATAGTTTTAGTATATTTTGTTAGTGAATGTATACTTGACAAATAGGTTACAAGGAGGGTATTGTTGAAGGGTAAAAACCGATGCAAAAGGAACATTGGATGAAACATCCTTTTTGGATTGTAAACAGCTTACTTTTTTTTCTTGTTATTCTTACATTTATATTTATGTATTTTTCGCGTGTAAAAATACCTGAACGAGAAAGTATTGATCCAGTATATGTTCCATCAAAAAAGGATCTAAAACTTGATATTAATATTCGAAAAATTTATGAAGATGATCTTTTTGGTACTTATATAAAAGAAATAAAGCCAATACAGCAGGATTTAGTTACTCCATTTCCTGAGCCCCCTTCTTCACGAGTAACAAC
>JBAVPH010000209.1:0-4364 GCA_049692855.1 Candidatus Babeliales bacterium
ATTGAATGGTGTGGATTTATCTTTGATTGAAATAATATTTCATCAGAATATTCATTACCTATACCAGCAATAATTGATTGGTCCATTAAAAAAGACTTTATATTCTTTTTTTTAGACTGTGCTAACAATGCTAAAAAATCTTTTTTGGAAATAGCTAAAGGATCTGGTCCTATTTTTTCTAAACCTTTAATTTCGTCCAATTGTTTTACTAACCAGATAGCACCAAATTTACGGATATCACACCAATGCAATACAGAACCATCAGCAAATAAAAATGTCACTTTTGAAAAACGTACTTCTTCTTCTTTATCTTTTGTATATACCAAAAAACCAGTTAATCCAAAATGCATAACTACTTTTTTGTCTGATGACCTCAGATAAATAATAAGATACTTTCCTTCTCTTTTTACTGATGAAAATTTTTTTCCAATAAGAGCTTTTTTAAAACCAGCAAACGCTACTTTTTTTACACTCCGCTTATTGCAAGCGATAACATCATGAATTGATTTACAAAGAACATTATGCTCTCTTTTTTATTTTGCTTCCTCTTTAACCACTTTTTTTGCAGCTTTATCATAGCGCAAACCTAAAAACCTTGCTTGGCGCAATTTGTTATCTCGCGTCCATTCTTCAAACCCTATTTCTGCAACATAGTGAGGTTTTACAAAATTAACATCTTCATCTTCCATTTCTTTTGACGAAAAGGGATTTTTTTTAATGGTTGTTTTTTTTAATTTTTTACTAAACTCTTTTAAAAAACTATCCGAAAATCTTGTGCCAACTTTTCCTGCATAATGAAAGACATCATTTTTATAATAGCCCATTAACAAAGCACCAAAGCCTATTCTTGATTTTTGTGGTTTTGTATAACCACCAATTACCAGTTCTTGATTAGCAACACATTTAAACTTCAGCCAATTTTTAGAACGTACAGGAACATATTTGCTATCCCTTTTTTTGGCAATTAAACCTTCCCAACCTTTTTTACATGCTTCTTTAAAAAATTCCTTCCCCTTTGCATTTTTATGAATAGTATAACGCAAAGGATCTTTAAATTTTATGCAATACTTTAAAATTGATTTTCTATTTTCTAGCGGTAAATTAACAAGGCTATAGTTATCTAAATACAAAACATCAAAAACATAAATATAAATTGTTGTCCCGGTCGCTAATGCTTTTTCTTTACTCCCAACTCCTGACCGACTTTGCAATTTTTCAAAGCTTGTTACCTTGCCCTTAAACGCAACAACCTCGCCATCTAAAATTATTTGATCAACGGCAAGTTTTTTTGCTGCTTCAAGTATCTCAGGAAAACTTTTATCAAGTAATTTATTATTACGCGATTTCAAAATAACTTTATTTTTATTTTTGAATATTAAACAACGTATACCATCGAATTTTCGTTCAAAAATCCAATCTTTATTGCTAAAATAATCTTTAGTTAAAGTAGCAAGCATAGGCTGTTTAAAAGTAGGCATTTTTTCTATTTTAATCTTTTTTTGCAAATCATTAGAAAGCTTTTCTAAATTTTTATTCATTTTTGCCCTCATACATAAGAACAACCAAAAAGGGCTACTCCCATTGTAGCAACAAAACCAGCTAACAGGCTTACAAAATTAATACAAGAATTTCTTTTTGAGGTTTTTTCAATTTTTTTCATTTCACACTCTAAATTGCTTTTTTTATCATACAAGCGAGGATAATAATACCGTGTAAAAAAAGTTTTTAAAGAAACTATTCCTTCTGCAAGTTCTTTCTTGCTCTTTGCTGATTGAACTAAAGAATAATTACTTGCTTTTTGGACAAGATCATCATAAATACGTGGATTTGTTGGATAAATATTAATTGCATTATTTTTCAAACAAAGCAATACCTCTATCATGTTTTTTTTGTTTATTATTTCTGAATCTTTATTCATCTCCTGAGCGAAAATTTGAGCAACATCATGTAAATCAAGCAAACGAATTATTGAAATTTCAGTTTCTGAACTTCTTCTTTTTAATATTGGCCGTTTTTGGGATATGGAAAAAGTAATCTTTTCTGCTCCTTTTTTTAACCTTACTTCTTGGCTTTCATAAGTACTCCTTTCCTCCCCAGCATACAAAAAATTAAACGATATAAACAAAACTATTAAACTACTAATAAATATAATTTTCATAATTTTCCTTACTGACACCTATCGTAAAATGTTTTGTTTATCACAAAAAAAACACCAATCAACTGAATAAAAATAACTTTGCTCCAGAGCCAATCTTCCCCTCTATTCTTAACACTCTTTGTTAGCTCATCAACCTGGTCTTCGAATTTAGTACTATCATTACGATTTATCAAAAAATCGTCAACAAAAGTATCTTGATCACTTAATTTTTCCGGATGTGTTAAGGAAAATTCCATTACTTTTTTTAATAATTCCCGAAAATTTTTAGGCTCCTTATAAAACATACTCTTTAAATCAGCAAATAAAAACTCTATTTTTCCATCTTTTTTTATTTTTTTCCACGATTGATTTTTATTTAAGTTCCTTTCAAAAAATTCATAAACATAAGGGACCGTATGCTTAAGTTCCACCAGAAGCGAATCACCTTTTTTTTCTCTAAGCTGCTTTATTTGAGCTTGTATATTTTCTATGCCATTTTGACAATTTAAAGAATCTATAGAACCCAAATTATTTTTTTCTATTTTTAATCCTGAAATGTGACTTTCTGCTTCTTGCTTTAATTCCTTTTCTTCTTCAAAGGAAATTTTCATTACAAAAGAATAATTACTCTCAGCTTCTAAATCATCTTGAGCAGCATTTAAAAAATTACTAGCCATAAACAATACTATTAGTTTAACAATAACCATAATTGGCATTATTTTTCCCTTTAGTAAAAATTAAATAAAACACAAAGTTACGGTAATGATATAAAATAAATATTTTTTGTCTAGCAACATTATAAATATTGTTAAAAAAAACTACCTACTTTTAAATGGTAATTTTATTTCTTTTCCATCAACAATGAACAAGCCGTTACCAACATGATGAAATGTAAGATTTTTTTTCTCCTTATTTGTCAAATGATTATCATAAAATGATAGGTCTTGTAAAAAATATAAACAAAAATTAAGATTGTTAAGAAAAAGAACTAATAATAGAAAGCTTTTCCTGTTATTGTACCAATTTACTTATTCCTGATATTGATATGTCTACTATTCAAAGTGATTTTATGGAGTAATAATGCTTTATCCATCAGCAAAAGTTATTGTGCGTAGTAATGATAAACCTAATATGATTTTACTTTTAGAACGAAAAGTTGGAAATAACTCATATTTTGAACCTGCAGGTGGTAGGATAGAAGCTGACTTTAATCAGAAAATATCTGAATCCCTCGAAGAGTGCGCGCATAGAGAAATAGCAGAAGAACTTGGTCTTTCTATTGAAATAAAACGCTATATAGGTAGCTACTTTTTCTTCTGGACTATAGATTCCAATAAGCTGAGCATCTGTGCTGTTTTTGAAGGATTGATCACGCAACATGACCCTCAATTTGAATCTAATAAAGATTTTTGTGAACTTCCATTTAATCCTGTATGGATTTCGATGCGCGATATCCTTGAGGGAAATATTTTTATAGATCCAATCTATGTTGGTCTTGAAAAAATTCTTAAGGATTATTGCAGAAAAATTCGCTCATAAATTCAAGCGTAGTACTTCTTTTTTGAGCTCTACGCTTGAAACAATTTATCCAGCCTTCATGCCTCATTTCATTTACTTACTCCGGCGAACAGCTTTCACTATCCTCCTTTCTTTCAATATTTTTGTTAATCATTTGATTTTTATTTAAATTATGATTAAACCCATCCTTGCTGTTAACAAATAGATACAATAAGAGTAAAATCATTAATAGCTTTCGATAGCTTATGGCCAATGGTGTTGATAAAAAAAATAATTTGTTTGATACCAGCATTATGCAACAATAGTTGCAATAAAATACCAATATTGTGATGTAATTCTTGTTTTAATTTTACGAAATATATTGTCTTGGCAACTGTTTCAGTATTATAAACCGCTGCATTCAAATCAGCACCACCATTGAGATTTGTAAGCGCAGAAACAGTAGTACCATAATCATTTTTAAAACAATCGTTAATGCATTGTTTTGAAAATGACTGCTGATTTTTCATAAATATTATCAAATATCTATGTTATTAATAATTATTGCTACCTTTTAGATAATCGTACCGTACTATTTTAATATAGAGCTTATACGAAAATAAAAAAAGGATTAAAGAGCCCTTTAAAATTGGCTATAATTAGCCAAATAACAAAAACAATAAAGGGCTCTAATGAAGCATATATCAAATTCACTTTGGAGTGAACTAGA
>JBAVPH010000210.1:0-5377 GCA_049692855.1 Candidatus Babeliales bacterium
CTTTATTTGCAAGTGTAATAGTAAAATTAACCCAGTCGCCAATAGCAAGTCCTTTATCTTGCCAATTTTTTAAATAGCTTCGCTCTTCTTTAATGAATGTTTCTACTTGTCGATCTAGATCTTTGTAATTTTTTCTTTTCGGTGCTTTAAAAGGAAAATATTTCCATTCATGAATAGTAATAGGATCTATTTGTGTCCATTCAAAATTAAATTGCGCATCCTTTTTTGGTTCAAGTGTAATATTTATCAATCGAGGTTCATCTGCAGTGACAATTTTTTGTTCATATATTTTTTTATATAAAAAATTGATAACGCAATACTTAAAGATAAATTCTTTGAGATGGCTTATTAATTGGGTTTTGAAATTTTCTTGGATATACGAAAGCGGTACATTTCCTCGTTGAAACCCTTGTGTTTGAATATGTTGTTGTTGATTAAGGACTGCTTCTTGATAAAGTATATCCACAACATTAGCTGAAACAATAATAGTTGCTTGCAATAAGGAAGGGGATTTTTCAATTACTTTGAAATCTAAGAAACTATTTGTTAGTCCAACATTTTGATTACTTTGTTGGATATTATTAATTGGTGCATCCAAAGACATCTCCTTTTTTATTTGGTGCAAGAGAAGGGACTCGAACCCCCACTCCCTTTCGGGAACTGGATCCTAAATCCAGCGCGTCTACCTATTTCGCCACTCTTGCTGCTCTTTACTTTTTGGTGGGCTGCCTTGGACTCGAACCAAGAACCCACAGATTAAGAGTCTGTTGCTCTGCCATTGAGCTAGCAGCCCATATTTTAATTGCAGTTTAACAAAGAGAAATAATAAAATAAAGCAATATTATAATAAATTGTGGCTAAATAGTGGTAATCTGTTCTTTTTTATTTTTTGCCATAAGCTCTACTTTTTCCACGTATGAGTCGGTAACTTTTTTGAGTACATCAGATAACCGATTGAAAAAATTTTCAGAAATATCTTTGTCTTTTTTTGCATCTCGAATAAAGTTATTAAAGTCTTTTCTGATACTTCTAATGGCAACTTTACAATCTTCGCATTTTTTGCCAAGAATTTTTACCAGATCTTCACGGCGAGAAGAGCTTAATTCTGGAAGTTGTATGCGAATAATTTTTCCATCATTGCGCGGTGTTACTCCTAAATCAGAATTTAAAATAGCCTTTTCTATATCTGGTATTATGCTTTGATCCCATGGCTGAATAGTAATAATACGTGCTTCAGGAGCAGCCAAAGCAGCAAAATTTTTCAAAGGGGCTGCGGCCTGGTTATAACAGGAAACAGGGATACTTTCAACTAATGATGTATGTGCACGTCCAGTGCGAATTTTTACTAATTCCCCCTCAAAATGCTTAATTGCTTTGTGCATTTCTTCTTCTATAGGCTTTTGAAAGCTTTTTATATCATTCTCAATAAGATTAATTTCTATATTCATTATTTATCCTTCTGGTTCAAGAATACTGCCAAACATTTTATTTTGTGCGGCATGAATAAGCGCGTCTGGAGTAAAAATATTAAAAATGCGAATACGTTGTTTGTAATGATCTGCTAAAGTAAATGCAGTAGCATCCATAATGGTAAATTGTTGATCAAGTGCCTGTTTGTAGGTAAGAACTGGGATGCGTTGCGCTGATGAATTTTTATTTGGATCTGCTGTATACACACCATCAACATTGGTACCTTTCCAAATTTCATCTGCTTGCATTTGCAAAGCTCGTAAAACTGCACTTGTATCTGTCGTGAAAAATGGATTACCAGTACCAGCAGTAAAAATGAGGGTATGATTATTTAGCAAAGCATCCATGATTTTTTGGGTCGTTGTAGCCATACCAATTTCAGGACAAAAAAGTGCACAAAAATGTGATACTTCGAGGGATTGCTTTTCCATAAGATCTTTAACAATAAGCCCATTCATAATAGTGGATAGCATACCAATTTGATGGGAAATAGCTGGAGTTATACCAAGGCTGCTTCCTTGTTGGTTGCCACGAAAAAAATTACCACCGCCAATAACTAGACCAAATTGATGGGTTGGTAGTAGTTTTTTTATTTGATGAATAAGCGGCATAATAAATAAGGTTGTTAGACCTTTTGTTTGTGGGTCAGCAAGAACAGTACCAGTTAACTTAAGAAGAATCCGTTTTTTGTTTTTCATATTATGCTACTTATTAGCCACCAATTTCAAAACGACAAAAACGATTAATTTTAATGTTTTCACCAGTTTTAGCAATAAGTTCTTCGAGCATATCTTGAACAGTTAGTTGATCATTTTTTACAAATTGTTGATTGAGAAGGCAAATGTCTGAATAAAGTTTCTTTAATTTTCCTTCAATAATTTGATTAATAATTTTTTCTGGTTTTCCAGAGTCAGCTAATTGTGCCTTAAGAATATCTTTTTCATGTTCAATAAGTTTAGGGTCAACATCCGCTGGTGCTAAATACAACGGCTTAAGTGCTGCAATATGCATGCATAAATTACGCGCAAAATCCTTTACATCTTGCGTATTCGCGACAAAATCAGTTTCACAATTAACTTCTACCATAACGCCAAGACGATCTCCAGGATGAATATATGCATGGATAATTCCTTCCCCCGTGCTTTTTTCAGATCGTTTTGCTGCGACAGCAGCGCCTTTTTTTCGTAACAACTCAACAGCCTTTTCAATGTCACCATCAGTTTCTTCAAGTGCTTTTCGACAGTCCATAAGTCCTAAGCCAGTTTTTTCTCGAAGTTCTTGCAATAATTTACGATCAATTTTTGCCATATTAATTTTTTACCTTCTGCTAGTAAATATATTAACTCTCTACCTTTTTAGTTTGCCATAAATCAGGCTTTAAGCAAATCAGAACCTACATTTTTTCTGGTTGGCTAATACCGATGAGCTTTAAAATTAAACCAAATGTGTTGCGCAGCGTGATAATTAAGAGAAGACGAGCACGACTTTTCAAGATATCATCAAGGTTAATAACTCGATTTTTACTGTAATAACGATGAAAAATTTGTGCAAGATCTAAAATATAATAGGTAAGTAAATGGGTATGATAATTAGAATTAATTGTTGCAAGAAGCTCTTTGAGTGATACAATTTTTTTTAATAAGAACAATTCTTCTGTTCCTAAATTTTGCGCATCTTCTTTATTAATGTTTTGTAGTTGTGCTTCTTCTTTTGCTTTATTTAAAATACTCTTAGTTCGTACATACGCATATTGGACATAATAAACAGGATTTTCTTCTGTTTTCTTCAATGCCAAGTCAAGATTAAATTCAAGCTGTGCATCTGCCTTGCGGTTAAGGTAAAAAAATCGAGCAACATCAGTGCCAACTGTATTGATGACATCTTGGAGTGTAATAATTTTGCCAGTACGTTTAGACATACGGAGTAATTGACCACTCTCTGTAAGTTTTACTAATTGGTATAAAATTATATCTAATGGATATTGATCAAGATCTAGCGCTTGTTGGACGCCATGTAAACGGATAACATAACTATGATGATCATGACCGAGTATCATAATGAGTTTATTAAATCCACGATCAATTTTATTTTTTAGATAAGCAATATCAGAGGCAATATAAGTTAAATGCCCCGATGCTTTACGAACAACACGATCTTTGTCATCACCAAACTTTGTAGACATAAACCATTCAGCGCCATCTTTTTCATAAAGTAAACCTTTTTTCTTAAGATAAGAAAGAGCTTCCTTAACTTCATTATCATCATATAAAATTTTTTCTGAAAACCAGATATCATAATAAATACCATAATTTTCAAGGGTTTGTTTTATTTGATTTAAAAAATAATTTTTTGCATAATCTTGAAAAAATAAATCTGATTTTTCAAAAAGAGTATGGCCATATTCAGCAAAACATTCTGCTGCTACAGAGATTAAGTATTCGCCATGATATGCATCTTCAGGTAATTCTGCCTGATGACCAGCAGCTTGAAAGCAACGAATTTTAAATGATTCGCTAAGCTTTTTTATTTGTGCTCCGACATCATTGATATAATATTCTTTAGCAACAGTATGGCCTAAAAAACATAATATATTGCCAAGTACATCGCCAATAATACCTCCTCGGCCATGACCAAAATGAAGAGGTCCTGTTGGATTTGCGCTAACAAATTCAAGTGATACATTATATTTTTTAGCTAATTTTTCTGGTTTAAAAAATAATTCTTGCGTAATAAATAAGTCTTGAGCAATTATTTGAAACGTATGCAATGTTAAAAAAAAATTTAAAAAACCAGGTCCAGCAACTTCTATCTTTTCTATAAAATCATGATAAAATGTTTCAGCTATTTCTTGAGCGATTTGTTTTGGATTTTGTCCGATCGTTTTGGCAAGGATAAGAGGAGTATTTGTGCTTAAATTACCAAAGGATTGTTTACTTTCATCAACATTGAGCTCAAGTTTGCAGTGGATAATTGCAGAGGAATTCAGGTTAAATTTTTTTTTTAAAAAAGTGATAAAAGCATCTTGTAATTGCTCAATTGCATTCATAAATATTTTTTCTTTATTGGTAATGAATTTGTTTCTTTGTTTAGAGTAAACAAAATGGGATAGGCTGTCATCTTATTTTCGGTTATTTATTTTAAACAAAAAAAGAAAAGCCTCCTGAAAAAGAGGCTTTTATTTAAGATGGAGGGTTCAATAAGTTTTTTTTAAAAATATTTTTCTTGTACACGCTTTACTTGTATTTTTCCTTCTTTAACTAACTTGTCCATTTTGTCTTGGATCTTATTTTTTATATTTTGAAATTTTGCTTTCATTATTGCCATTTGGGTTGGTCTTATTTCTTTATAACTAAGGAGGAGACTTACTGTTGAATCATTCCCTTCTTTAGAAGCAAAGTATAATGCGCTGTTTCCTTGATCATCTTCCATGTTTATAGTTTGTTCACGTATGTTTTTATCTGGCAATAATGCTTTTGCTGTTTTATTAGCACCTCCCTTGGCTGCCCACATAAGTGCAGTCATACCTTTAGGTCCAGTGAGGCTTGGATTAGCGTCACTTTTTAGTAAAATTTTAACGATGGAAGCCATTTGAGAATCCATAGTAGGATTTTTAGCTGCTTGCTTAGCAGCAGCAATTAAAGGGGTTCCTTTTTTTGACATAGCATTAACATTAACATTTCCCTCTTTTATTAAAGCGGAAACGGTTCTTTTATCTCCTTGCTGTATTGCTTGAAAAAGTGTTTTGTTGGCAGCGCTATTTTGCATTGTTAGTTGAGCAGCAACTGGTTTTGGTCTTGGGTACCCATTCATTGGATTTTGAGCGCTTTGTGTATTTATTGCTACTAAGGAAGGCAATACTATAATTGCTAATGTTTTTATACTTAAATTTTTCTTCATTATTTACTCC